>LVBU01000493.1 GCA_001603185.1 Thermotogales bacterium Thermo_02
CTGCATGACCGAAAGCCTAAACTCAAGAGCTCTCCGCATTTTGCTATATGCATCCAGAAGAGCCCGATACTTCTCTCTCTCATCGGAATGCATCGCTATTTCCTCTGCACCTCTCGCTTCTGTTTCCAGTTCTTCAGCACTTGCTCTCATTTCGTTCAAGATCTTTTCCTCTGCAATGCCTCGATCTTCAGAAATAGACCAACCCATTTCAGGATATACCAGCTTAACACAGTCATCAAGGGGAGCATTTGCCGAAGGTCTCCTGAGAATCGCAGATCTCTTCAGAGTTACGATCTCTCTGGCATTCAATACTCCGTTAAATATACCCTTCTCTTTGCCAGAGGGAGAAATCTCAACCCAGTCGGCCTGAAATTCCAAAGTAGCCGGCGAATCCGAAGGATTGAAAACTCTCAAGAAGACCTCTTCGTTACCCGGCAGACCATAGAGTGACGTAACTTCGACTCCTGCGCCTTTGTAAATGGATAAGCCGGTGTAGCGGCTGTCCAGCCTATTGTGGAATACGATAGGCGGGTGAAGAAATGACGATTTGTGCACAGTGAAACCTTCAGGAGCTCCAAAGTAAAGCCCGATTGGCCAGCTCACTCTGCGCTTGCACGCGGCCCCGGGCGTATACATTGCCGGCCCGGCATCGCCGATTCTTCCGGTGATATTATCTTTTGCAAGCCATGTGACTGATCTTGAGACAATTATAGAAGTTTCTGGAACCTCGCGAGAGCTATCGGAGAATCTTTCTGTAGTATAGCTATAGATGCCTCCTGCCATGAGCGCTGCTAAGGACAGATCGGTCTCTCTGCAAACAAAATCCTTCATCGGGAAGACATTGCATATGCCCACCTCTCTGGCCGCGACAAGAAACGGCTGCAGAAGCTCCGAGGGATCCGACAGAACCATGTATTCGGGACGCTCAATTCTGTCGAAAGGCATACCGGTGACTAGTTTTCCGCATTTTTGCAGTGTAAGGAGAACTGCATACCCCTGCGAAATACCGTTCACAGTGAACTCTATAGAAACAATTGGAAGGTCTGAAAAAGTAACGAGCATTGTGATATCTGCCATGCTCGAAGTGAAGATCAGTTCTACTTCTGATGATATCTCGCTTCGCTTGATGACTTTCGCAGAAATCGATGAAAGATCGACAGTCTCTTTGAGTTCACAGGAGTATTCATCACCGTTGTCAGTAACAATCCGGGGAAATAGCTCGAGTATTTCTCCTTTGCGCCTCATTATGATCTTCCCGTCTTCTATGGCCGCTGAATAGTGATCGTTTTGCCAGAGAAGCTCCTCTGCGGCCTCTTCTACCATGCTCAGTCGATAACGCTTTGGATTCAGAGACGCAATGCTTCCCGGCTCACAAGACGCTCTCAAATAACTCCCACAACACTCGAAAGCCAGTTCCGATCTGCAGGCATTGACATTGAAATAAGATAGCCCGTGTGGCAGTACCTTCGCCGCTCTCTTAAGCACTTCTTCAACGATCTTCCTGCAGCAAACTAGAACTCTCTCATATCTTGCTTCCATCTCTTCGTGAACCTGATCGACACCGACACCACAGATACTGTCGTGCACTAGGTTCTGAAGCACTAGTTTCCATGACTGCTCCATCAATTCTGCTGCTTCAACCGACGAATATATGCTCATCAAAGGACCCGCTACTCTTGAGAGCAGGTACTCGCAGGTCCAATTCATTAACTTCAAATACGGACGTGTCGAAAGCGTACCGGGAAATGTTGAAGCAACTCTGCCCGAAAGGAGTTCCCCAGAGACCTTTCTCAAAGAATCATATGCATCCTGACGAATTGAACTTACGTATTTTTCAGGGCTTATCGTGCTGACTCCATGAAGTACCGAAGGATCTTCCGGATCGGGGTCGAGATCATATCCATCGAGTAATGGAACGAGCTCTGTCAACGAATACGGACGAAGTTTTGCTATCTCATTGTTTAGACGTATACGTGCTGTTTCAGGATTTTCGCAGATTCTCATTAGGTTTCTATAACTATCAAGAAGATAAACCATAAGCACTTCGCTTCCGTCTGGAGAAGACCATTTTGCTTCGGTACAGGGGACTTCTCCTGGGTCGAAGCCTCTCCATAGAAAGAGCGAATCGATACCGAAGAGCTGGTGAATTTGGGGAACCTGTGAAGAGAAGCCGAAGTTATCGACGAGCCACCCTGTACTGGCCGCGGTACCCGTCAGTTCTCTGGCCGACTTAATCCCAAAGTAGATATTCATGAACGCCGCCTCTTCAGAAATGCGCCAATCGATCTGTCCGTAATAGGGTCCTGCAAAAAGGTTTTTTCTGTGCTTGTGTAGGCGTGAGACGAACTCACTTCTCTCTAATTGAGGCAGTGTATGCAGGAAGTCTTCCAGCATGAGTGTCTGTCCGTCCAGAGTGAAAACGTAATCGGTGTTTCTTTCTATAAGCCCGAACAGCTTCTCGTAGAATCGACCAAGCAAGTGTGTCGTCTGCTCTTCGGTGACGAACCATTCTCTATCCCAGTGTGTGTGTGCGATAATCTGCATGAGGGATCCCTTCAATCTAAAATCGATCTCTCGCTTTCAGGGTCGAATAGACGAATTCTCGAAGTATCCACGTACATATTCATCTCTTTATCCTCTTCAAAGATCTCGTCGCCTGCGATCTTCGATATAATCCTCATATCGCCGACCTTTAGATGGACTATTGTCTCTGCACCCAGTCTTTCCGTGAAGTAGACCTTTCCTTCTATCGGGGTGGCTTCTCTGCCGGCAACGTGATGGATGTTCTCAGGTCTGATACCCATTATGAGCCTTTTGTGTTTTCCCCTGTCTATCTTCTGTTCGTTTTCGCGTGTACACTCGACTTCGATTCCTGGAGCGATCAAACACATCTTTCCTTCCTTCCTCTTGACTTCAACATTGATGAAGTTCATCTGTGGAGAACCGATAAACCCGGCAATGAACTTGTTCGCCGGCCTGTGATAGATGTCTTCGGGTCTTCCGTACTGCTGGATAATCCCGTCCTTCATAACAGCGATCAGGTCCCCCATCGTCATAGCCTCGACCTGGTCATGTGTGACGTAAACAGTAGTTGTTCCCAAACGCTCCTGCAGCTTTTTCAGTTCACTCCTCATGAGTACCCTGAGAAGAGCATCAAGGTTACTAAGAGGTTCATCCATCATCAACACTGCAGGTTCAAGGACTATCGCTCTCGCAACTGCGACTCTCTGACGCTGTCCTCCCGATAATTGGACAGGATACCTGTCTAGCAGTTCGGATATTCCGAGTAGCTTTGCAGTATCCAAGGCTCTTTTCTCTATCTCTTGCTTGTCAAACTTCTTTATCTTCATCGGATAGGCAATATTGCTATAGACTTTCATGTGAGGCCACACAGCATAGCTCTGAAAGACCATGGAGACATTTCTATCCTTGGGAGCATAGCCTGTTACGTCCTTTTCGCCAAACAGCACCTTCCCCTCAGTCACTTTCTCAAGGCCTGACATACATCTCAACAACGTGGTCTTGCCACACCCTGATGGCCCTAGCAGTACAACGAACTTGCCGTCTTCTATTTTCAGATCTATTCCATCGAGTGCTTTGACCTCACCAAAGTGCTTCTTGACTCCCCGAATTGTGACTTCAGCCATTTGCACCACCTTATCCTTTCGCTACTTGAGAGATATGCCCCATAGACTCATGAGGTACTTTCTCGTGAAGAATATGAATATCATTGCTGGAACTGCCATTATCGTTCCTGCCGCGAACTTGAAATAGTCGGGTGCAGTCATGGCAGCATTCAGAATGTGCGCGGGCAAGGTGCGACTTCCAACTGTAAGAATAGCTGCAACAAAAACCTCATTCCACGACATGATGAAGGCAAATATGGCCGACGCAGCAAGACCGGGAAGCACCAACGGCATTGTTATTCTCATGAATGAAGCAAAACGAGATAGACCGAATATCATCCCTGCTTCTTCATATTCGACGGAAATACCTCCGATGATACTCGAAGAGATCAGTACCACGAAAGGTAGAACCATTGAAGTATGAGCAAGAGCCACCCCCAGAAGAGTATCGCTTATGCCGATTCTCATATAAAGGATGAGGAGCGGAATCCCGATAATCAGTACAGGAAACGATCTCGTAAGGAGTATTCCAAGTCGTATAGAATTCTTTCCCCGGAAGACAAATCTGGTTAAAGCATATGCCGCGGGCAGTCCGAAAAGGAAACTGATCCCTATTGACATACCTGCTACCTGTATGCTATTGAGAGTTGCTCTCCATCCACCAAGAGTAACGAATAGACTCCGCAGATGATCGAGTGTCAAGGATCTCGGCAGAATTCTACTAGGATCATAGTATTCCGCCGAAGGTGTGAGAGAAGATATAACGATCAGCACAACGGGCGAAAGAAACCAGATGGCGATGACAACTGCTACGATTAGCGTAAGGGTCTTCTTGATCATGCTCTCGCCCCCTCAACTTCCCTCGATCTCAGTACCACAAGGTAAATCCAGCTTATGATTATGGATACCATAGCTATGACCAGGCCGTACGAAGCGGCCACGTTGGAGTTGTATCTTATCGACTGCCAGTAGTAAGCTTCACCTGCTAGTATGGGAATATCTCTTCCTGTCAGCAGCCAGGCAACTCCAAATATCTGAAAGGCAAATAAGGTTCTGATTAGCAGGGCTGAAAGCATCGCGGGTTTGAGTATTGGAAGTATGATCTTCCAAAGCTTCGTCCACCTTGAAAAGCCAAACACGTCGGCAGCTTCGAGATACTCCTTATTAACCGATTGAAGGCCCGCTAAGATAATCACAAACACTAAAGGTGTCGCACGCCAGATCTCGGTGATCACGATCACCCAGAAAGCTCTTGTCTCGAATCCTCTCCCAAAGAAGTAGATGGGACTACTAGCCATGCCGAGATTCATTAGGATTTTGTTAATGTATCCTGAAGGGCTGAATATAGAGTAACTCATGAGTGCGGCAGACACATCGCTTAGAGCCAGCGGTATTGAGACAATATATAGAAGGATCAAGTAACCTTTGAATCTCATGTTGATAAACAGGGCAAGCGCCAGAGCAAGCGCGAGTTGTGCGGGTACAACAATAGCCGAGATTATGAGGGTGTATCTGAGAGCATTCCACAGCTCTCCCGTACGCGTGACCCGCAGAAAGTTCCCCAGTGGTTCTGCGGGATGCGTAAACGCCAGTCGAAAAGTTTCGATAAGTGGATAACCCAGAAACATTATCAAAAAAGCGATTACAGGTATGAAATAGAGGTACGGAGTAACACCCTTCCTGTAGGTCATAAGCGTCACGTCCTTCAGTTGGAATCTTGACAAACTAAAAGGGCTGGGTTTTAATCCAGCCCCCCGGAGCATCTACAAACCAATATCTGGCAACGGTAACGGCGCGCCCTGTTCTTTGAACAGGTTCATTATCTCTGGACCGACTTCACTGATGACTTTGCGAATGTCCTCACCACGAATAACTATTCTCGTGAAAGCATCTCTGTACATCGAGCTATACTCTCCGCCCAGCGGTCCCAGGCCAGGAATGAAAGCAGCAACGGCATCTTCGGCGCCACTCTGACTAACTACTCCCGCCGCGATAACTTTCATTGGACCTTCCGGGATGAAGTCTGCCGCTTCAACAACAATCGGGAAGAAGCCGACTTTTTCGACGATCTGTACCTGAACGTCAGGATGGGTTAGATAGTCAATCAGAGCCACTGCATCTTTAAGGTTCGGAGCGTTCTTGGGAATACTGAGTCCTGCAAGAACGGTGATGGAGCCTCGTCCCTTTGGACCAGCGGGACTGGGTACGGCGACAAAATCGTCAGGTCTTATCTTGGGTGCCTCGCCCAGACGTGCTGTATGATCCCAGGCGATCCATACTTCATTCCTAAGCAGAGGTTCCTGCATACTAATCCAGGCTGAACTCGCGGGATTGACGTACTTGTTGAGTTCTATCATGTACTCCCACATCTTCACGGCTTCCTCACTGTTGAAGTTCACAACCTGTGCACCCGTGTATGAAGGGTAGATATGACCGTGCAGGAATCTGTGCCAGAGACCACCTGGTCCTTGCGGGAAGCCAAGCAGACTCCTGCCGGTAGCTTCCTGAATCCTCTTGGCCCATTTCAGAAGAGCTTCGTAAGTCCAGTTAGCAGATGCGCTCTCTACATCTTCCCTTGTTAGACCATCCGGCAAGTAGTCAAACGCCTGTTTGTTTACCATCATCACGTAGGTGGCCTGCATTAGAGGCACGAACTGTTTGATCCCGTAGTTAAAGCCATACTGTTCGAGGGAAGCAATAAAGGTCCTGTCTTCAAAGGTGTATTCGCTCAGATCTGTAAGCATTCCTGCCGCGCCGAGCATGTCGATACCTGCTTGAAGTTCCGCAAAGAGATCGATAACGACCCTTCCAGCTTCTTGCTCAGCACGAATTCTTGTACTCGCCTGTTCATAAGTCAGGTCGAGAAACCTAACTGCTATTCCTGTCTCACGTTCGAATCCCGGAAGCAGTGTTCCTCTTATGAACTCTTGTTCTGCAGCCGGGTGAAACTGCGTACTTACCCACAAAACTTCAGCGAAAGTGAAGACGGTGACAAATAGAACTACCAGTAGTACTAACAGCTTTCTCATCTAATCCCTCCTTCTAAGATACGGTGGTGAATGCTTTCGGTAAAATATTTCTTCTACATCAAGTCAATGAAAAATATTTTCACCATTAACAGTATAACTAATTCCTGCGTAGTCAGTCAATTAATTACGATAAGTGTGAAGT
>LVBU01000494.1 GCA_001603185.1 Thermotogales bacterium Thermo_02
CTGTCGTTTATGAACAGGAGAAAATCCAGAATGGGATATGCGCTTCAGAATCATCTTGAAGAGATCTTTAAGCGCGAACGTCTGGTATTCGAATCACAGGTAATTACAGAAGATAAACACAGGCCAGATTTCATTTTTCCCGGTGCAGCATCATATCACAATCGATTATTCAGAAAGGAATTGCTCACATTTCTTGGTGCAAAATCATCCCTTAAGGACAGATGGCGTCAAATCCTTAACGAGTCGGAAAGAATCGATAGGAAACATCTGTGCACTATTCAGCAGAACACATCCCGGGATCAACTTAATGAGATGGAGAAAGAGAAAGTAACTCTTGTTGTTCCCGAACCACTTGCATATAGCTATTCAAACTGCAATAATGTAATTACACTTGGAGAGTTCATAGTGATGGAGAGAAACAAGCAGAACAGGTATATGGAGTGATAACAATGATTCGGATAGCCGATCTTTTCTCTGGAATAGGTGGTATCAGACTGGCTTTTGAAAAGTCGGCAGAGGATGTCGGGGTGGATGTGGAATTCGTATTTGCCTCAGAGATAGACAGGTATGCATGTAAAACATACGAAATGAATTTCGGGGAGCAGCCTCATGGAGATATTAAAGACATAGATGCTGCAGATGTTCCCGATCATGACATATTTCTTGCGGGGTTTCCCTGTCAACCGTTTTCTTTAGCCGGTGTAAGCAAAAAGAGAAGTCTGGGAGAAAAGACCGGCTTCGATGAAAAGAAGAGCGGGAATCTTTTCTTCGAGATTGTGAGAATTCTCAAAGAGAAGAAACCGGAAGCCTTCCTTCTGGAGAATGTAAAGGGTTTGCTGAGTCATAATCGTGGCAACGATATAAAGCTGATTATTCACACCCTTGAAGAAGAACTGGGCTATGTCACAAAGATAAGAATAATCGACGGAGCCCTTCTGGTTCCGCAGCATAGAGAACGCGTTTATATAGTTGGGTTTCGGTCTTTACAGGGTTTTGAATTCCCGGTCATTGAGGATAGACATCCGTGTTTGAAAAATATACTGGAGAAGAGTGTTGCCGGGAAATATACAATTGGACCAGGTACATGGGAAACACTTATAAGACACAGGAAAAATCATGCAGATAAAGGAAACGGTTTTGGTTACAGCATTGCCGATCCGGATGGCATCTCTCGAACCCTCTCTCATAGATATCATAAAGATGGGGCAGAGATACTTATCGATCAACCCGACAGGGAACGTCCCAGAAAACTTACTCCAAGAGAATGTGCCCGGCTAATGGGGTTCCCCGATGAATTCATTATTCCCGTATCCGATACACGTGCTTACATGCAATTTGGAAACTCCGTTGTTGTACCGGTTTTGAGGGCTATTGCAGGACAGATGCTCTCAACATTTAAGGAGCAAGAAAAAGATGGAGTTTCTGGCCGGGAAAATAGTTGAATTCTACAGGAATAATGGCAGGATATTCCCGTGGAGGGTCAAAAGGGATCCATTCAGAGTTTTTGTTGCCGAGTATATGCTGGTGAGGACCAGAGCCGAAAATGTGGTAGTCCCTTATACGAAATTCATCTCAGAATATCCTTCGCTGGAAGCACTGACTCCAGGGATCAGACTCAAACAAGATTGTGTTGATGCATTCTCTTCTCTCGGTCTTATAAGGCGTGCGACAGGCTTTTACCTGTGCCTTGAGAAGCTACTGAAGACAGGCAGGGTTCCTGATGAAGGCGAGAGAATCGAAGAACTCCCGTATGTTGGTCAGTACATAAGGGCTGCCGTAAGAGTATTTGGATTTGGCATCCGGGACACAATTATCGATGCGAATGTAGTAAGGGTTCTTGCGAGGTTTCACGGACTTAAAATCGATGACTCACTTAGAAGGAATCGTCACTTCACAGAACTTGTAGAATCGTCTGTACCGGCTGACAACTTTGTTCATTACAGCTATGGGCTCATAGATTTTGCGGCTGCTGTTTGCAGGAAAACCCCGTTATGCGATTCATGTCCTTTGTGTACTGTATGCAGGTCAGCAAAAACGAAAACATAGAATACTCCGATCGTTTTCTATAGTTCTAAAGATAACGTTCAGATCTTTCTGGCAACTCCATTAATGATTAGTCTCTCAAGAGCACCGGCTGCTTCATCTGCAAGGGTTTCTTCTACGTATAATGCCATTTCACAGTTATATGTAAATCCTTTCTGAGAAAGATTTGCAGAAAATGACTTCCATGAA
>LVBU01000495.1 GCA_001603185.1 Thermotogales bacterium Thermo_02
GAAATAGATCGCCTGTGGCTGCAGCGAGTCTTTACCTCCCATACTCTCCGATTCCACTGGATCAAGCCATTTCCAAGAAGTCTGCAGGAATACCTCAATGTTTAGTTTTAACTTATGCAAAACATTCACCTCTAAGCGAAACACGCAAATTCCAATGAAATGTTATCATGATTATACCGAATACACGAGGGGGAATGAATTTGAAAAAAGTCTTATTGATACTCTTAATGACAACTCTCTCCATTTCTCTGCTGGCTACAGAGTATGTTGTCAAGATTTCCAAATCCGCGGAAGTTCTTCCAGAAGAATTCTGGATTTCAAGAGCTGAGCTGAATCAAGCCTTTGACGCGACTATAGCAAATGCAAGAAGTCAGGGTGTCGAACTGGATCCTTATTTCGATAATATGTATCTTCCCAGCGCGATTGGTCTCAAAGTTTTGATAGTACCGTATATTGTCGATGAGAAGATCGTTGATTTCTACGCTGCGGAGAACAATCTATTTCCTTCAGAAAGTGCCGTAGAAAGCGAAACAGAGGCTTTGCTTAAGATTTATACCTCAGATCCGAATACCGTGGCACAGATTGAAGCGATTTATGGCTCTATGGAGAACTTCAGGGCTGAAGCGAGAAACTATATCTACCAGTCTTTGAAAAGCAATCTAGTTCAAAGCAGCGTCGCCCCTCTTGATGAGGAGGCTTTGAACGCTTATTTTGAACAGAATATCGAGGAACTCAGATATGACTACGAGCTCATTATGGCGCGGCACATACTTGTCACGGATGAGGCAACGGCAACCATGCTTTACGATAGGATTGAGGCCGGGGAAATCACTTTTGGCGAAGCCGCTCTGCAGTATTCTATCGATTCGGGTACAGCGGCGAACGGTGGTCAGCTAGGCTATCTTCAACGTGGACAGACCGTGCCGGAATTTGAAGAGGCGATCCTGACTGCGCCAATTGGTACTCTATACGGACCTGTTAAGACTGATTTCGGTTACCACCTAATAATAGTAGAGGAACGAGACAGCCTTGAGTCTCTGCAAGAACTCGTAGCTATTCCGGAGATCTATAGTGACTTTGTAGGACGATACCAGAACGATGCTTACGGAAAGTGGGTACAGTCATATAAAGCAGAAAATGACTTCGGTTTCGAGTTGCTTGACGACTCTCTTCTCGTATATGACCAGTACATGAAAGTCATGTATGACGAGGTTGAGTCGATGGCTATGGTAGTTGAACTCGCAGCAAAGCTTTTTGGCCCTAACGCAAAAGAAGAGTCAATACCCGCTGAGTATGCTGTATTTGTTCAGCTTTCTGACCTTCTTGGTCTCACTAGTAGTCCAAACTACGAGCTGGCAGTCGAGAAACTGTATTTCACCGGAGAGAAGCGTGGTCTCATCGTTGAATTGATGTATCGGCTAAAAGGAGACGATCCCGTTATAGCTGCGGAGTATTTCAACACATGGCTCGTAGAGCTTGAGATGATTTTTGCCAATCCTCAGCTTCTGCAGGACCAGCTAAGTCAGTACGGACAGAGCTTCGTGGATTATGTGTTTAATACAATCTCGGAGATAGATCTCTCACTCGGTGTTCTGCTTGGCAGAGATTCGTCAGTTGATGCCAGAAAGATGCTTCTGAACGTTCTTCTTAGAAATAACGCTCTGGCTCTTGAACTGAACGCAGATCCATTGTGGCAAGAAGAGAAGCTTAGCGCAAAACTGTATTATCTTGAAGAATACTTTGCGATTGAACCCTCCGAGATTCTTGGTGAAGAGATATCTGCGACACGCAGCAAACTGGAGACTCTGCAAGATCAGAATCTAAAGATGCAGGAGACTGAACAGGCTACGTCAACTAACTGAAAATCGCGTGAAAAGATATTGCCGGGGGCCAATCTGGTCCCCGGTTTTTCTATGGTAATATTAATCTGGGTTTCGGACTAAAAATAGTAACGAGGAGGTTCCTTATGAGAAAGCTTTTCCTGACTTCTCTTCTGTTATGTATGAATTTCTTAGTCTTCGCCGGAATAGTCGAAGTACGTTCTCCAGTTCTCAAATTCTCGATAATAGACACTCTGGATGATATATACACTGCTAATGTTGTGGCTCCCGAAACCTGGGCAGAATACTACAGAACGGCAGACGGTATTGCTGCAGAGTATTATGATTATCTTCTGTCAAGTTACAGGAGTTTCTCCGAAGATATGAAAGCAGATCTTGCAACGGTATTTGAGAACGTTAATTCCTGGAAGCTGATGGACATTGTCAAGTACCTTCCAGACAACGCATCTCTTGAGAGGATAAACCGGAGAGTCAGTTCAATCATGAATTTCTATCCAATGAAGGCCGCCTTTGCCCTGAGACGGTTGTTGCCGGCCTTCTATGAACAGAGTTTCCGCGATTTCTTTGAGAAAAATGCACCAGTGTTTGAACAGATAGCTTTAGAACTGACACAGCTAGCAAAAGAAATGGAAGATCCATTCTCGTTTATTCAGAAGACGAGTGGTATAGAGCTTGGCGATTACGACTGCATCTTCTACTTTGCTTTTCAGAGAGTTGGCGCAAGTGGTTTCAGGACGGAAACGAAGAGAATATCCACAATTCAGTCCGGTGTCAACACGATTCAGTTGCTTTACCGTACTCCATTTCATGAATACTCGCACGAGTTTTTTCAGACTTTCACGCTTGATAGAGACTTTGAAATTCTGGCCGAAAAAATGAAGGCCGATAAGGCCTTCTACGACTTCTGGGATTCAAGACAATATTTGAAGTCTAATTACTCTTGGCGAGCCTTTCTCGAAGAGAACGCAGTCGAGGGGTTCGCGAAGTTCGTAGCCTTCAAATTCTACGGTGCTGAAGATCCTTACTTTTATCAGGTCTATCACTACGATGTAGAATTCTACAATTACTTGAGAGATATCGACTTCGATCCCGGCAAAATCACTCTAAAGCAGGCCACTTATGACTTCTGTGAAAAAAGATTCGGTGAATAATCAGGACGCATGAGTCCTTTCAGGCATTTCGGAAAGCACCAATGCTTCCTTTGGACTGCCGTTGTCGAAAAGTCGTGACATTCCCTTCGCGAGAAAGACTACGGTAAGCAATCCATTGCCAATTGATGCGATAAGTATAAGCGAATGAGCGGGGACTCTGTCCACTGCAAAACCATATATTGCTGCACCGAGTGGGGTAGCTATCTGAGAGAGTATCGACAGCACTGCAAAGATTCTGGATCTGTATTGAGTTGGAACTATCTTCTGAAAGAGCGTATTTAGGGGCGTATTGACGAAGGCATTGAAGAGGCCCGTAGTAAGAAAAGGTACGGCCAGTGCCACGAAATAAAGCCATCCAGCTCCTCCTAGGAACGATACAAAGAACGGAAAGAAGAGCGCTGATATCAAAAATAGAATCACCGTCTCGGTTGCAAGCCCTGTAGCAAAAAGCATACCCGGTCGCTTTTTTGCGAGGAAAGTGCCAAGAAAGATATTACCAATCAATACGCCGAAGACAAAGGAAGTCTGAAGAAATCCGTACTGCTGACTTGAAAAACCTACTACGGTTCGTGCGAAGAAGGGGAATACTACAGCGAACATCGGGGCGAGAAGGAAATTTGAGAGCATTGCGAAGACTATTACCATAATTAGCCCGTTTATCTTTCTCATATAACCTATACCCTCGCCTATATCTCTCAGGA
>LVBU01000496.1 GCA_001603185.1 Thermotogales bacterium Thermo_02
GTTATGGCTTCCTCGCTCTTGCCGGTCTTCTATGGCTTGCAAGCCAGACGGGGTTCTTCGCAGTCGCCGGCCATTTCTTCTTTCTTTTCGGCTCTAAATGCCTTGCCGAAGGAGCCGTGGAGTTCAGTGGCTTCGACTTCAGGAAGTTCTATGGATACCCCTTCTGGATATTTCTTGTTGCGATTACGGTCACAGCCTTCTTTGTCTCGGACATTTCCGTAATCCGAACATACTCGCTGCCTGTATCAGCCGCACTGCTGTCCATGGGGGGCGTCGCTTTGATCTTGAAAAAACGCTCTTCGCTGGTCGAGCCGGCTACCGGTCTTCTGTTTCTCCTATTCTCGGCGATTTTAGTTCTGCTGGGATTCTCCGGAACCGAAAGACATGAACCATTGCTGGCGCTGGCCGCGCTCCTTGCCTTCGCCGGATCGATGGGCTTTCTGGCCAGTTACTTTGTCGAACACTTCAAAGTCCTCGAAGAATCAAGGAGAGATTTGATTAGTAGCAGGCGATATCTTGAAAGCCTTTTGAAGACTATAGATGGTCTCGTATTCAGTTTCGATAGAGAAGGAGTCTGTGTAGACTGCTTTGCTCCTGAGAGCATCGGTGGTGTTCCCGAAGAGATTAAGCCGGTCCACCTGCTGGGGCGGAGATTCTCGGAGCTTTTGCCGGGAGACTTTTCTATGCTTATGGAAGAGGCCCTCGAAAAGGCCCGCACCTCCGCTGAAACGCAGCGATTTCACTACTCGATCGAATTCGCGGAAAGGGAGCTATGGTTCTACTGCACTGTAACACCCAGATACGACGATGAAGGCAGCGTAAACGGCTTCACAGTCCTTTCTAGAGACTTCACTGAGGTTAAGATAAGCAGATTGGAAGTCGAAAAGAGAGAACTCCTTCTGAAGGCTTCCGGAGAGATAACCAACGAACTCCTGCAGAAGAGCGATATAGACGAGGCGGTTGGCAAGGCCCTTGAAATACTCGGTCGGGCCACAGGCGTGAGCCGTGTCTATATCTTCAATAATCACTATGACGAGACCGGTAAAGTTTTGCTGGCGAGCCAGCGATACGAGTGGACCGATGGTACTGTGGAGAGTCAAATAGCCAGCCCATCTCTCCAGAATGTAAGCTATACGGATGTGATTCCCAGATGGTTCCGAATTCTCTCGGATAGAGGAGTGGTAATGGGAGATGTCGAGAGCTTCCCCGTATCTGAGCGGGAGATTCTCGAACCGCAGGGCATAGTGTCCGTACTAGTCCTTCCGATACATATTGGGGAGAACTTCTGGGGCTTCATAGGTTTCGATGAATGCCGCTATGGCAGGGAATGGTTCGACGGAGAGGTATCTGTTCTGAAGAGTGTCGCCGGCGTTATAGCTAGGACCGCTGAAATGCGAACAACCCAGAAACAAGTAATTATAAGCAAAGAGAGACTAGAAAAGCTTCACGATATAGCTATTGAGATGGCAAAGGCAGTCAGACCTTACGATATATATTGTCTGATAGTTCAAGCGATAACCGACATTCTGGAATCTCCTCTCTACTCTCTCTGCATAAGAGAAGGAAATGATTTCAGAGCCGTCCTCTCTTCGGAAAGCGAGATAATTGAGCAGCCAGTTTTAGAGGGCAGGGGAATACTTCTGGAGGCATTCCTGAAGGGAGAGACTATCTATACCGAAGACGTGTCAAAATCGAATCTCGCAAAACCGTCGTCTCAGAAGATAAGGTCTGCAATTACTCTGCCAATAAGCGGGATAGGCGTCCTTCAGATCTCTTCGGCAAAGAAAAAAGGTTTTACAGGAGAGGACATTACATTTGCTCAGCTTCTATTATCGCACGCCGTGGAGGCTATAAAGCGCATTGAATACGAAGAAGAGATCCGTTTCATGGGTCTTCACGATAAATTGACCGGTTTGGCGAACAGGCGCTACTTCGACGATAAGCTTATAGAACTCGATAGCATTCGCTTAGTCCCGGTGTCCCTAATAATGGTCGACGTGAACGGTCTGAAACTCGTTAACGACGCTTATGGCCACACCGCCGGAGACAGCCTTCTACAGAAGGTCGCCGTTATTCTCCAGATCTCCACAAGGCGAGATGATATTGTTTGCAGGCTCGGTGGAGACGAGTTTGCTGTAATCCTTCCGGGGGAAGACGAGAGAGCCGTCTCCCAAGTTGTTTCAAGGATTCGCGCGACGGCGGTCCACTACAAAGAGGAAGCGATTCAGATAAGTCTTGCGATAGGCTCTTCCACGAAAAAGAACGAAAACCAGTCCCTCTCGAATGTCGTCCGGGAGTCCGAAGAGAGAATGTACCGCAACAAGATGCTTGAGCACAGTAGCTTCAGAAGCAGTATAATGAAATCCCTTGAAGCTACGCTCTTCGAGAAGAGCCAGGAAACCGAGGAACACGCCGGCAGACTTGAAAGGCTTGCCAGAATCGTCGCGGAAAGACTCAGCGTATCCAGGGAGAAGATCGACGAGCTACTTCTTCTCGCAAGGCTCCACGACATAGGAAAGATAGCGCTTCCCGAAACGATCTTCAGCAAGTCGGACAGACTAACTGAAGACGAGTGGACGCTCGTCAAAACGCACCCGGAAATCGGTTACCGTATAGCCGAATCGATTCCCGAGCTGAGAGCCGTAGCCGAAGGAATACTCAGTCATCATGAACGCTGGGGTGGAGGCGGTTACCCCAGGGGACTCAAGGGTGAGGAGATACCGATAATCGCCAGAATAATCTCGGCGATCGACGCCTATGACGTTATGAGCAATGGACGTCCTTACAAACCTCCCATGAACAGGGAGGCGATAGTCGAGGAATATGTAAGAGAATCGGGAAAACAGTTTGATCCGGCAGTCGTGAAAGTATTGCTCGACGTTATTTAGTCTGTCCGGTGGAGAAATGAGAAAAGAGTAATCTGGAATATAATCTTAGGGATACAAACATCATCTAAACCGAAGGAGTGCCTATGTCTATAAAGAAAAAAATCGGAGCAAGAGGCTTCAAGTGTCCCTTTATAAGGCTCTTTGAGAAGTTAAGGTCAAAAAAACCGAAATTCTATTTGAAGTGATTCACTCGGGAGGCAGATATGGATTATAAAGTTAGATTCGTCGAAATCACTGAAGAGACGCTTCTGGACGCACTAAGACTGAGCAGTACACTGCTTGAAAATCAGAACAAGGCAGTCGCATCGAACGCCGTTTCGATAGCACAGGCTCATTACGCGAAGAACGCTTGGTTCAGAGCAATATATGCCGGAGATGAGATGGTAGGCTTCATAATGCTCGATTATACGCCCATTCCCGAGCTTGGAGAAATCAAGCACGCCAGCCTCTGGAGATTCATGATAGGAGGCAAGTATCAGAGCAAAGGCTACGGAAGGGACGCTCTGCTCCTATTGTGTGATGATCTGAGAGAGCGCGGTTACAAGAAACTCCTTTCGTCATGTGTGGAGGGTGATTATTCGCCTCTCGAATTTTATAAGAAGCTTGGCTTTGTTGATACCGGCGAGTACGACGAAGATGAGAAAATAATCATACTCGATCTTTAGTCTATCAAAAAGCGGGGCACAGGTGGCCCCGCTTTCGATAAGCAATTCAGAATCCGTTGATTGCTTATTGCGTCTTCACTACTCTGCTGGCCCAGAATCTGATTATCTCCAATACCAGCTCAATGATTGTGATCACCGCTATGAAGAGAAGGATCACCGTCAGCAGAGGATGGCCTGTGCTGTCGGCGGGGATGTTCAGATAGGAAGCTATTCCGCTCGAGTAGTCAGGAGAGACTACGATGAAGAGAAATATCAGACTGACAATGCTGGAAGTTATCTTCGTGATCCGTGAGTAATTGAAGATATTGATGAAGGCAAACACCGCCGCAATCACCAGCAGGCCAAAGCCCAGGAAGAGCGCGAATTTGAATGAATCGAAGAACACGCCGGTGAGGATCGTCACCTGGCCGTCGGATATGTAAACCGGACCGAAGGTGAAGGCCAGATACGTTACGATCGATCCGATAACTGCTGCTACGAAGCTTCCGATCCTGGATCCCGTCGAAGGGGTCTTATCGTTCTTCAAAAACCATGTGAAGTAAGGGAGACTGGAAGTGGCCCCTGCCTTTGTCACAAAGTAAAGGATAAGGCTGACCAGTCCGAAATCGAAGATGAAGGTGACCGGGATCTGAGAGATGACTGCGAGCAGATCAGTTCCGCTGAATCTGAAGATCGCGCCGTTCTCACCGAATATGAAGCTCAGCAGATGGAGTCCCATGTGTATCGCGAAGAGTATGCCGGTGTACATGAACAGATAGTTTCTCAGATGCGGAGCGATTATCGGACCGCCTTCGTAATAGCGTGCGGCGACTTCTTCCGCCGAACCATACTCTTTTATCGTTAAGGCAATACTCGTGTCGTTTGTATCTCCGTGTTCCCTTTCGGCTCTTTCCAGTATATGGCTCTCTATTTCGCGAAGAATCTCCTCAACCTTTTCGGGCTCTTTCCCGGGCAAAAAGGTTCTTATGTTTTCCAGATAACTTTCCAGTTTTCTCATCATTACTCCTCCTCCACAAAGCTCTTTAGCAATCGTGCCTGTTCTTCCCAGATTTTCAGCAGTTCCTGTCTTACCTCTCTTCCAGCTTCGGAAATGTAGTAGTACTTTCTCGGCTTGTTTTCCTCGACCCTCCACTCACTCGCCAGAATTCCTCTGTCTTCCAGCCTTCTCAGGAGCGGATAGAGAGTGTTTTCATCGATTGTGAAGCTCTTCTCCTCAAGCGTCCTGACGACATCATAGCCGTACATAGGTTCATCGAGCATTACCATCATGAGAAGCTGGATAAATCCCCTGTTCATTTCGGTTGCCAGTTTCCCTACATCCATTTATATCACCCCTATACTGTGTTGATATAATTATACTGTATGGTAC
>LVBU01000044.1 GCA_001603185.1 Thermotogales bacterium Thermo_02
CTATCAGGGCGATCGAAAACTCTACGGCTCTGTCCAACGGGTTGCTTGAAGGGGTGAAACTTATCTCGAAGTCTATGGAGAGGCTTCTGGCAGATGAAGGAGTGTCTTTGATTGAGCCGAAAATCGGCGAACCGTTTGATCCGTTCAGTCACGAAGTGGAAGAGACTATCTCAACCGATGAAGTACCGGATACAGCTGTCTTTGAGGTAGTTGCGACCGGGTACAATTTCAATGGAAAGGTTCTCAGACCGGCAAGAGTCATTGTTGCTCTCAGCAAATCTCCCGGAGGAAATTGAGGACCATGGCAGGTGATTTCTGTGGCTCCAGCGAGAAAAGATTACTATGAGTTACTAGGAGTTTCTAAAGGCGCTACTCCTGAAGAGATAAGGAAGGCGTACAGGAAACTTGTCAAGGAGTGGCATCCCGACGCTTACAAAGGAGAAGATAAAAAAGCAGCCGAAGCAAAGTTCAAAGAGATCCAGGAAGCTTACGAAGTCCTATCGGATCAGGAAAAGAGAGCGATGTTCGACAGATTCGGTTATGTTGGAGATCAATCTTCATACAGTCGGGGTTCCGGAAGAACGCCAGGCGCCGAAGGCGGTCACTTTGATGATCTGTTCGGCGACTTTCAGGATGTTTTTGATGTCTTCTTTGGAGGTAGATCCGGAGGGGGCTCCAGAACTCAGGGTCCCAGAGCCACTCGCGGCGAGGACATTCATGCTTCTGTAGTCGTCGAACTGAAAGACGTAATCCTTGGAAAGAAAGTGATTCTTGAATACGATAGATACAGCGCATGTGGCAGTTGTAACGGAAATGGATCAGAGAACGGAACCAGTTTCCGAACCTGTCCCAACTGTAATGGAACCGGTTATATAAAGGAAGAGCATAGGTCGTTCTTCGGGATATTCAGCAACACCAGGACCTGTAATACTTGCAACGGAAACGGAAGGATAATTGACAAGCGATGTCCTACTTGTGGAGGAGTTGGTACCGAAAAGGAAAGACATCAGGTCTCCGTTAATATACCTGCCGGAGTGGAAAACAACGCTACACTGAGAATCAGTGGTCATGGCAATTCCGGTCAAAATGGAGGTCCGGCAGGCGACCTTTACGTTAGCGTCAGAGTTGAAATGCCTTCCGAGTATCGAAGGAATGGAAATGATATTTACCTGAGCAAAGAAGTAGATTATGTAGAAGCGGCGTTGGGTACCACAGTGGAAATAGAACTCCCTGAGGGAGGAACCGAGACTCTTAAGATACCGGCCGGCACAAGCCCGAACACGGTATTCAGAATGAAGAACCTGGGAATTCCAGCGATATCTAGCAACAGACGTGGAGACCTTCTGGTAACTGTCAGGGTTAGTATCAGCAAGCCTTCAAGCAGAGAGAAGAAATTGCTCCAGCAGATAGCAAAGCTTAAGAACTCAAAGGTAGTGGAATGAAGATCTCCAGAAAGACAGTTATCGACTACGTTTCGATAACTTTTGGATCCGTTTTGACTTCAATTTCCATAGTAGCGTTTATGATTCCAAACAACATCATTGCCGGCGGTGTGAGCGGGCTGGCAATAATAGTTTTCAGGCTCTTTGGAATCTGGGTTGGAGTTCAGATGTTTGCTTATAATCTTCTCCTCTTTGGACTTGCCATGTTCATTCTGGGTGTGGGGTTTGGAGTCAAGTCCATCTACTCTGCTATTCTGATGTCTTTCACTGTGGATCTACTTCAAAGGCTGAAATTCCCTTGCTTTGATGCCGCTTCTGCTCAAGACGGCTTCCTTCTGGCAGCTATTTATGGTGGAGTCATTGCGGGAGCTGGAATGGGTTTGGTGATATGGCGAGGCGCTTCGACTGGTGGTACGGATATTGTTGCGATGATACTCTCGAAGTATCTTCATTTCAGTACCGGCACAGGCCTTCTAATGAGCGATTCAGTTATTACGTTACTTGCAATCGTTGTCTTTGGACCCGTAGCTGCGATGTTCGGGATAATAACGATATTCACCACCAGCAAAACAATAGATGGAATAATTGAAGGTATTGGGAATACTAGAACAGCGCTGATAATAAGCGTGGAACACTCTGCTGTAAAGGAACGAATAATGAGGGAAATGGAAAGGGGCACTACTATGATAAAGGCAACGGGAGGATTTACCGGCGAGGATAGACCGGTCATAATGGTCTCAATAAGACGACGAGAGATTGGTCAGTTGAGACATATTGTCAAGTCGACTGACAGGAAGGCGTTTGTTGTAATAGTAAACAACTCCGAAGTCTTTGGCGAAGGCTTCAAGAATCTGGGTTGAGAAGAACTATGAAATACTTGATAATCGACACATCTTCAAAAAAACTTCTGCTTTCTGCCAGTAATGGCGAGGGAGAAATACTACTTTGCGCAACAAACATTGACCGTTATGGTTCTTCTCTGTCAGCGATAGTCATGCAGACTCTGGATAATCTCCATCTGCAGGTTTCCGATCTGGATTTTGTTGGTGCGGGAGTGGGCCCCGGATCCCTTACCGGTCTGAGAGTTGGACTTGCTACTCTTAAGGGAATGATCCTCCCGTTCGACATTCCCGTGGTTACCTTCAACTCGCTTGACTTGATAGCACGGGAGATTGACAGAGACGATTATGTAGTGATGAGAAAGGGAAGAGAGGGATTCTACTACTGGCGCAGGTATAACAAGGGAAGGCCGCTAGGGGAAACGCGCTTCGACAGTATTGAAGACATTTCTGCAGCCATGGAGTCTCCGGGCAGACCGGTATACATGGAAACAGTTGTAAGTAAAAAACTACCGTATAATCTGCAATTTCAGGCAGAAGCTTCTCCAACACCGTCCAGTATGTCGCAGTTAGTTAAGGAGTTATTCTCTACAGGCGAAAAAGTGTCTTATACCGATCTAGTGCCGGTGTATCTTCAAAGATCTATCGCTGAGATCAACTGGGACAACAGACACTCCCGGGAAACCTAATGTTTTCTCATAAACACGAGAGGAACATTCATCTCCAGTGCCGACAATCCTCCGTGACGACCCTTCAAGGAGTGCTCCTGCCCAGTGTATTTGAAGCAGAATGAATAGTCATCCCTTGATATAGTGATTAACTCTCCCAATCTCTTTCTGAAGTCGTCCGACAGCTTTCCACCAAAGAGATTCATATCGACTGCTTCGTCTGTCGTCAGGATTTCGATAGAACTGCCGTAGAGATCTTCGAGCAACGCTTTTGTCTCTTTGGCTTCCGTCGTATATATATAAGACATTCGTTGTTCGCCACCCGGCATAGAGTACATTCTCCTAAAAGGTCTGTCGAACTTAGACCACCAGACCTCTCTTTCCCAGGGCGTCTGTATTTGACCATGATCGGCGGTTATAAACAGAGCCGTCTCACGTCCAACGTGCTTCTCAAAGAATTCTTCTATAGATCTCATCAAAGCGATAGTCTCGATTGAGTAAGCGAGCGAATTTGGCCCGTACCTGTGGCCATAAGTGTCTATCAACCCCCAGTAGACGATCGTGAAGTTGCCGGGATCATCGTTTCCGAGAATAGACTTGAGCTCTTCGAAAGTATCACCTATTCCGTGAGCTCCTCTGGCTATACCGCCTCTGGTATGCATCCTTGTGAGACCGGTGTTGACGAAACTCTTAGAAGTTACATGATAAGATCTTACACCTGCCTCTTTGAGGCTCTCGAAAACAGTTTTCTTCTCAAGATACTTTAGAGGGTCAAATCCCAGTCTTGCAAGATTGTCGCGATCTTGAGTATATGGAGTCAACTCTATCATGTTCACGAGTCCACCGTACTCAGGCATATTCAGCAGGTAACCCAGGATTCCATGGCCTGCAGGAGGCATTGCAGTGAAGATGGATGTAAGGGCGGCCGACGTAGTAGATGGAAAAACCGAAGTCAAGACTCCAATCCTCTCCCGGGAGAAGAAGGAAAACTCATAATCTTCCAACACGCTCAGAAGATTGTGATAACCGAGGGCGTCGATAACGAAAAGTACTATCCTATCTATTCCGGTAAGATCGATGCCATTCGACTTGAATGAATAGGGAGCAACCCCTTCCGGGGCTTCGGCTGCGAAGTGTTCGAGAATTGCTACTGAAAGATTGACTATGGAATTGCCTCCATAATCGGGAAAGACATCATCCATTCCAGATACCTCCATAAGAAATGGGGCAGTTAACTGCCCCATTCTTTATTCCTTGACTGAACCCTGTGTTAATCCTCCAACGATATAATCTTGAAGTACGAGGAAAAATACTACCATCGGAACGGCCCCAATCAAAGCTGCAGCCGTGAAGGGACCCCAACTTGTCTCAAATCTTCCGGAAAACTGCCACAGACCAACGGCGTAGGTCCACCTGTTTATATCCTGTAAAAGAATTCTGGCGATCAAAAACTCGTTGAAGATGTTCATAAACGTCAGGATCGCTATTACAGCCAGAATAGGTCTGGCGAGAGGTATTATTATTTTCGAGAAGGCCTGGAACTTCGTTGCGCCGTCAATCATTGCAGCCTCCTCAAGAGCATTCGATATAGTATCGTAATAGCCTTTTATCAACCATATGTTAAAGGCTATCCCTCCCGAATATGCGAATATCAGCCCTCCGAGGCTGTTCAGTCCAATGAACGGAATGATACTCCCGAGGAACTGAAGAAGCGCATAGATCGCTACCATGAACATTATCGACGGGAACATCTGAATAAGTAGGAGAACGAGCAAGCCCTGGCGCCGTCCAGGGAATCTCATCCGGCTGAATGGATAAGCGGCCAGAGCTGCGACAATAACGCTTATCAAAGCTACAGAAAGGGCTACTATCACCGAGTTACCCAGCCACCTGACAAAGTAGAAGTAAGTGCTCTCTTTCTGCGCCCAGATCTGATTTGCCCTGAATAGAGCTCTATCGACTTCTCTTAGCTTTGCCGAATAGGTCGATGAGTAAGAGGCAGGCTTGTCGAGAAGATCCGATATCAGCCTTGATGCCCTCTGGTACTTTGCATTGACCTGCTGGAAAAGGCCGTTATAGGTCTCCTGCATTACCCGGAAGTCGTCCAGAGTTATGGATGTACCAAGGAATCTGAGTTCGATATAGCTCTCAATCTTGTCGGCCAGCTCATCTTTCTGTACTCTCATCTGCTTTACCAGATCTTTCAAGAACGCTGTTCCTTCTTTCGCTTCAGAATAAGCTCTGTTGAAGTCATCAAACCAGAAAAGGGATCGATACCTGTTCGCTGCCCTCTCATCAAAGTAAGTATTAATTACGCTACTCACTCTCGATACATAGTTTCTGCCCGCTTCCAGACTGCCCACTTTACTTTCGGTCATAGAAATCGCGCCTTGAAGATAGACGGATTTTACTGCATTCCGGTACTGCAAGTCAGCCTTCTGGGCAGCGTCTTCATGCTTCTCTACCAATTCTTCCAGTTGGCCTCTTCTAACTTTCAGACTCCTTAGCCTATCAGAAGAGTCCGCGAGCGTCAGCAAGACACTTGAATAATCGTCCGCACTAACCTCAAGTACAGGCACAACTCTTGATAGATTTGAGAGAGAGACGTTTATAACATCTACTCCCCTTACTAATTCAGGGTTACTGGAGTTATCAACGAGTCCGTTCCTGTTGACTTTGAACCAGTTCATTGTTTCTAAAAGCTCATCGATAGAGGCTACCAGACTTAGTGAATCATTACTTGAACTAAGTACGGAGTAAATCAGAGATATCTTGTCCAGCGAGAGTTCCATTTCATTCAGAGATGCAACGAGTCTAGCCTGATTTATGGGATCTGATCTCACCGCTCCAGCCGAGACGATCCGCGCTAGAGGAGTTACTAGAGCGGAGAGCTTTCGAGTTTCGGAGACGACTGTTGGCAGTGCAATAGAAAGAGAATCTTCGAGTTCAAGGACGGCCGAGTTCAATGAACTTATCCGTTTTTCAGTCTCGCCGATTAACTTGATTGTCTCGGAAAGCTCGGAACTCGATTCGTTGAAAATACGATAACCCTCTCCGAATATCTCGCCTGAAAGTTCTTCAAGTTTTCCAACAGTCGAGTCACTAGCTTTCATCAAATCTTCCCAGGCCGAGCCGGCCTCTCTGAAAGTGTCGTACAGGTTTGTCCTGGTGGTAAGCAGTCTGTCTGCCTCTTCCTCTGGAAGCTGGCTCTCGAGATCTCTGAGATATCTGTTTATTATTCTCAGCCATTCAGTCCTTCTCCATTCGGAGTAATCATTGCTTGAGAGGGAGATAAAGCTGTTAATCGATTCAAGAGAAGAAACGACCTCATTCCTTTGCTCAAACTCAAAAGTTCTCACTAGAGAAAGCGTATCATCTCTCAGACTGATAACACTATCGTACAATCTCCTGTAGTTGCTCAGAGATTCACCTATAGCTATTCCATGGTCTCCAAGAAGCTTCACATAGAATGGATACAATCCTTCGAGAGAAGGCTTTATGCTCTTCAAGATTTCCCCGCTAGCGGCTGCGATCTGATCATTGGAAAAACCTTCCTTATCCAGCGAAGCAAGGCGTGTTTTGAACAACTCGGCGTCCTTTGCCTGTAATTCTTGCAGCTGCTCAATAACAACACCTTCCTTCTGCATAAGGCTCAAGCGAACTTCTTCCATCTTAGTCTCTACTGTCGCTATCATACTATCGCTTTCGGTCATCAGAGACTCAAACTTTGCGAGGTATTTCTCAACGGTATTCTCGATCTCTGTCTGGCTCTTCCCCCTGTAATCGCCCGTAGAATATGCGGCACTTTGAAGGTCAAGTATAAGTCTACCTACACTTCTCTCTGGAAAGAGAAGATTTCTGTAGTGCTGAAGTGTTACGCGATTTGAGAAGAGATTCGATGAGAATGCTGCCTGGTCGCGTCTTACGGAAGTGCTTGCGAGCCAAACCATCGGAAAGAGAACGATTGCCACTATAACTATCAAAATCAGGTGTCTCAACCAGTATAATCTTCTTTCGACGGCCATTATCTACTCACCTCTTCAAACGAACCAGAGAGCCTGAAGTTTATCCAGCTAAACCCCGCAACGATTATGAATATCAGTATCGAGATTGCACTGGCAAATCCGAAATCCTGACCCCGCCCTTCGAAAGCCAGTTTGAAGGTATAGGATATCAGTATGTCCGTCGCTCCTGCAGGCGTGGCCGCACCGGCTATAGCAGGTCCTCCCTGAGTGATAAGGTATATGCCAACGAAATTGTTGAAGTTAAAGGCGAAGCTCCCTACCAGAAGAGGAGCGACGGTTACCATGAGTAGTGGGAAAGTGATCTTCTTGAATCTTTGAGGTCTTGTTGCGCCGTCGATAGAAGATGCCTCGTAGAACTCTTCTGGAATACTCTGGAGAGCTCCGAGAGTTACTGTCATCATGTAAGGGAAGCCCAGCCAGGTATTGACTATCAAGACTGAGACTTTTGCCCAGAAGGCGTCGTTCAACCACTTTATCGGTTCAGACATACCGAAAAGACCCTGAACAAGAAATCTGTTGAGAATACCGTAAGTCTCATTAAAGAGGCCATTTCTCCACACAAGGGCAGAGATGAATGCAGGGACTGCCCAGGGAATTATCAGGAGAGTTCTGTAAATCTTCTTTCCCCTCAAACGCCTGTCATTGAGAGTCATGGCAAGGGCTAATCCTATGGTGAAGGAGAACAGAACGCTCAGGGCAGCCCACGTGAAAGTCCAGCCAAAGACCTGCAAGAACGGACCACGCACGTTGGGATCTCTGAACATCCTGGAGAAGTTCAAAAGACCTACATCTGAGATGTAACCTTCGACTACAATCTCTCTTCCCGTATCGTCCTCATCGAAGAAAGAACCGTCGACCTCCAGTAAGATCTTTCCGGTCTGTCGATTGTATACTACATTCTCCTGAACAGCTCTTCCCGATGAAAAGGTGGTGATCGTCTTGAGGGCGTACTTTCTCTCTGTTGTTGCGAAGGTCGTGAAAAGAGAGTTAGGGAATAGCCGTATCTGATTCCCCGTTCTGTCTGTGAATTCGGCGTTTCTTAGCCAGACTCCACGTATTTCGCTGAAGTAGTACGGGGCATTTGGTCTCGTCGAGGTATCCTGCGGCGAGTAGAAGTAGATGAAACGGTCCCCGGCGGAGGATCTTATTGATAAAATCTTACCTTCGGGTGACCTCATTATTGTGTAGTTTATAGCGTTCATTTCGAAAGTCTCACCGGTGATCTCTACTATTCTTGCAGTTGCTAGAGAGATTGAACCGGTAGTGTCCCTGCTGACAACCGACGGACGGGGCGCGGCGAACAACTCGCCAGTTTCCAAAGACTGAAAAAGCGTTATGAAATCGTCTGTGGGAGCAAAGTCCTTTAGTCGAACGAAGATAGAAAAGTTGTACTCCTGTGGATCGTCGGGAATATAGAAGTAATCACTGAGAAGCTTCTGAACTGCCTGTTGCCTTGTGAATATATGGCCGGTACCATAGTTGGTAAAGGCCGTTCTGAAAGTATAGTACATGGGATAGAGGGTCAGTATGAACAGGAGTATCATGGCCGGTATCATATACTTGTACGGATACCCCTTCGGATTAAGGGCCACCAGATCGACAAGGAACGTAATTATAAGCATAAAGACCATCAATCCGAAATTCCCGTTAGCATAGAGCAAGTAGATACTCCAGACTGAAAAAGCGTTAAAAACTGCAAGAATAGCCAGTAATATGAGGAAACCTACAAAACGTCTTCTATTCAAGATAATCCCTCCGGCTAGACTATAACCAAAGCGCGGGGGTGCTCACCCCCGCGCCCGGCCTGATTTTGTTTAGAGATGTTAAATCTTAAAGTATCAATTTCCGATAGCGGTCTTTATCTTTTCTACTGCTGCACTGAAAGCACTGTCAACGGTATCCTGACCGTTTATTATAAGGCCAAGTGCATCACCCACTGCTCCCCAGACGGCGGCCATCTCGGGAACGTTCGGCATCGGAGTACCAATAGAGGCGCTCTTTGAGAACTGAAGGACATCGTATAGCTCTGGACCTGCTCCCTGTTCGATGAATGTGAAGACATCGGATCTTGCAGTTCCTCTTCTTTCGCCGAGGAACATGCCGTACTGACCCTCAAAGCTGCCAATGTAGTTCGCAACGAACTCGGTTGCTTCGAGCTTGTTTCTAGACTTGGCGTTGATCATGAAACCCTGAACACCGACGAACGGCTTCGGATTGGTGCCATCGCCAAAGGTGATTTCGTTGAATGGAAGGATACCGTAGTCAATACCAGCGTCTCTGTAACCCGGTGTCGCCCAGATGCCGTTGACTATGAAGGCTGCAAGACCATCTTTGAACAGCGAATCCATGAGGTTGTAGTTCGGTCCTCCGGGAATGATACCCTTGTCGAACCATGATTTGATGAGACTACCACCGGCAATCGCTCCTTCGTTAGCAAGTCCTATGTCCTTTACATCGAGTCCTAAAGGGGTCTCTTTGAATATATAGCCGCCCTTGCCGGCGATGAACGGGAAGGAGAAATAGAAGTTGCCGGCATCGTAGACGAGTCCTACTACTTCATCGTCGGCCGCTTCCATTGCCAGCTTTTCGAGTTCGGAAATTGTCTTGGGCACATCGAAGACAAGGTCCTTGTTGTAAATAATTCCGATTGCTTCTATTGTGTAGGGAACGCCGTAAAGTTTCCCACCGTAGCTGAACCCTTCAAGCGCCACCGGGTAATACTTTTCTCTTTCGGGAAGGAATGGTATTGGTTCAAGCAGACCGTTTACGACGAGTTCACCGACCCAGTCGTGCGCGCCCACGATTATGTCCGGGCCTTCGCCGGCTGGTGCGGCAGTTAGGAACTTAGATTTGATATCTCCGAAATTTACCTGCTGAATCTCTACCTGTATTCCATAGTCGCTTTCGAAATCGGCAGCGAGTTTTTGGAGTGCGGAAATCTGGCTCTCTGAAGACCAGACAACAAGCTTAGCGCTGGCCACAGTCACCAAAACAAGGATCAGAGTCAGTACAAGTGCGATCTTTCTCATAGTCTAGAACCTCCTTATAAGATAGTTGGCATATAGCCTTAAGATGATTTTATCAGAAAGAAGGTCTTTGTGTTTCTCTTTGTCACAGTCAAATGCTCTAAAAAAAACCAAATACGGGTGATAGAGAACGTGTAGAGGAAAATATGATATCTTTTCTTTGCGTTATAAGTCGTGCGATGTTCATCAATCTGCTAACGCAAAACTTATCATACGGGATATACAGTTATGCCTTCTTTGTAGTCTCTGGCGATGTCGAAATCAACCCCAAGACTATCTCTGTATTTATCGTAAAGGAACTTCTTGCCAGTTTCTCCAAGAAGGAGATATATAAGGAAATCCTCATCGCTTGGTGTGAGCAGACCCAACTCCTTTCTCCTCTTTTCGACTTCGGGTTCGATGATGTCTCCCGGTCTGAAAGAAATAGGTTCTTCGGCACCAAGAATTCGCTTCTTCAGATCAGACGAGACTTCAGATGGAGGTCTACCATAATGTCCCTTTACATAGTTTTCCACTTCTTTGGTGATCATCTTATATCTCTCACCGGTCATAACGTTTAGAACGGCCTGAACACCAACTATCTGAGAAGTTGGAGTGACAAGTGGAGGAAAGCCCAATTCAGCACGCACCTTAGGAACTTCCTCAAGGACTTCGCCTAACCTGTCCTGAATATTCTGAGATTTTAGCTGATTAATGAGATTTGAGTACATGCCCCCCGGAATCTGATTCTCAAGAACTGAGGTGTTCAAAGTGAAACCGGCGTCTGTTTTGCTATGACTCCTCCTGACCTTACCGAAGTAATCGTCTATCTCTTCAAGCAATTTATAGTCGGGTTCATCTGCCAGGCCAAGATCTGCAAGGGCTGTCCACATACTCTCCACTCCGGGCTGAGACGTGCCGAACGCCATAGATGATGCGGCAGTATCCAGTATATCGGCACCCGCTTCCGCACTCTTCAGATAAGACATATCTGCGAGCCCTGTTGTGAAGTGAGAGTGTATTTCCAGAATGACATCGTGACGCTTCTTTATCTCGCTTACAAGCCTTGTGGCAGCTCCGGGCTTCAACAGTCCGGCCATATCCTTTATGCACAGGGAGTCGGCTCCGAGTTCGATGGCTTCATCCGAGAGCTTCACGAAGTAATCTACATTGTGTACCGGGCTGATTGTATATGAAAGGGCTACTTGCAAGTGCATCCCAGACTCTTTAACCGCTTGAGCAGGCTTTTCGAGATTCCTGAAATCATTCAGCGCGTCAAAGATCCTGACGATATCGATTCCATGTTTGGCCATAGTCTGAACAAACAAGTCTACAACGTCATCGGCATAGTTTCTGTATCCTAGAAGATTTTGACCCCTGAGGAGCATCTGCAACTTGGTGTTCTTGAACTCCTTTCTGAGTGTATCGAGCCTTTCCCAAGGACTCTCATTCAGGTACCTTACACAAGAGTCAAAGGTTGCCCCACCCCAGACTTCGACGGCATGATAGCCGACTCTGTCTACCGTTGAAGCTATCTCCTGAAGCTCTCTTGTGGTTACTCTGGTTGCCAGTAGAGATTGATGGGCGTCTCTCATCGTAGTATCCACGAAACAGACTTTTCTCAAATCTTCTCCCCCTTTCTGTGTACAATAGTATGATATAGGAGTGATGTTATGTGTTCAGATAGAAGAGATTACAGATACGACATAATTGTCATAGGTGCTGGACATGCAGGGATCGAAGCCGGCCTGGTTTGTGCGCGTATGGGCCTGAAGACTTTGATTCTCAACATTAACCTCGACACAGTAGGGTGGGCTCCGTGCAACCCGGCAATAGGCGGACCCGCAAAGGGAATCGTTGTAAGAGAAATAGATGCGCTTGGTGGCGAAATGGCGAAAACCACAGACGCGACTTCACTGAACACAAGAGTTTTGAACACTAGTAAAGGCTCAGCGGTGAGGGCTTTAAGATCTCAAATAGACAAGAACAGGTACAGCCAGATGATGAAGAAGTCTCTTGAGGAACGGGGTAACTTGTTTCTTCAAAGTGCTATTGTCTCAAGACTGGAAGTGTCTCACGGCAAAGTCATCGGGGTTGAAACACACTTCGGTCTGAAGTACTCGACCAGTGCTGTTGTGGTTGCGACGGGCACATTTCTAAGAGGCAAGATCTTTGTTGGCCCAAAGGAGTTTGCGGCCGGGAGACTTGGCGAGTTTCCTGCAGATGAATTGAGCGTTTCTTTAAGGGATCTGGGTTTTGAAGTCAGACGCTTCAAGACAGGCACTCCGGCCAGAATAAACGGGAGATCCATAGACTTCGAAAAGATGGAACGTCAAGGTACTTCCAGAGAGCCTCTTGCTTTCTCACATTTCACAGCGCCCGTTGTACTTAGAGATGATCATCCATGCTGGCTTACGAGGACAAACGAAGCGACACACAACATTATAAAAAGAGATTTGCACTTCTCGCCTCTCTATGGAGACGTTAAATTAATCAACTCGAGAGGTCCGCGGTATTGCCCTTCAATAGAAGACAAAGTGACGAAGTTCACTTCTAAAGAGAGCCATCAGCTTTTTGTAGAACCGGAGAGTTCTTTAAGCAACGAGTTCTATCTGAACGGTCTCTCAACGAGCCTTCCGTACAGCACTCAACTCGAGATGATCAGAACGATCAACGGTCTGGAAAGAGCAGAAATAATCAGACCGGCTTACGCCGTCGAATATGACTATATCGATCCGCTTCAACTACTTCCAACTCTTGAGAGTAAACTGGTGGAAAACCTCTTCTTTGCCGGGCAGATAAATGGAACAAGCGGTTATGAAGAGGCGGCCGGTCAGGGTTTGATTGCAGGAATAAACGCTGCGGCAAAACTTACCGGACAGAAGTCATTAGTTTTGTCCAGAAGCGAAGCGTATATAGGTGTCATGATAGACGATCTCGTGACAAAAGGAGTTGATGAACCTTACAGGTTGTTGACATCGAGGGCTGAATACCGTCTCATGCTGCGACATGATAACGCGAGTCTGAGGCTTGCAAGGTATGGTTACGAGTATGGCCTAGTTCCAGCATGGTTCTATGAGAAAGTTAGAAAGATCGGAGAAGACGTATCTTCACAGATGACGAGACTGAATTCGCTTTCTGTAAAACCTTCCGAAAGACTGAACGAGGTTTTGACAAGAAACAACAGTTCTCCTTTGAAGACTACCACGACCTTCTCATCTCTTCTGAAGAGATCGGATATCGATTATGCTGACATTTCGTTTCTAGATCCCCATCAAATATCAGACAGAGAAGTTATTGAGCAACTGGAGATAGAGATGAAGTATGGGGGCTACATAAAGAGATTGAAGGAAGAAGTCATGAAGCTCAATGAACTTGAAAACGAACTAATCTCTTTGGACATCAATTTCGATACGGTTGCCAATATATCTACGGAAGGCAGAGAAAAACTCAAGAGGACAAGACCGACTTCAGTCGGACAGGCAATGCGTATACCTGGCATTACGCCTTCAGATATATTGAGTCTTTCTTTCTATATTCGCACAAGAGGGAAAACTGGTAGTGCGTCTCGAAACAGATAATAAGAATCTTGTATCAACGGATTCGTTATTTGATGGTCTATCTAGAAAGAA
>LVBU01000045.1 GCA_001603185.1 Thermotogales bacterium Thermo_02
TTTTTATAGTCCACCGCGTAGCCGCGCAGACGAAGAGTCTTTTGCAACCGCTCTGTCAACTGATACAGGGTCAGAATATCCTTCTCGAGAACGTTATCGCTTATAGTGGTGACTCCGTCGCTAGCATTGACGAGCCAACCAGTATAAACGGCTTCTGCGAGCTGTTGTGGACCTCCGAAATACTCAAGCAGATAATTCTTTATCAACATCGAGATCGGGCCGCCCTGATCAAGTCTTCCGTCAAGTTCGCCGTTCTCATCCCTTCCGAAAGTGCCCGCCATCGCCCCGGTGGGATCGGGTGTGTCTTTGTTTATACCCGCGAGCTCGAAAGCCAGGGAATTTGCGAAACCTATGTGGACGCTGTTACCCCATATGAAAAGAGGGTTGTTGGGCGCTATCGCGTCCAGTTCATTCTTTGTAGGGTTTTTCAAGCCCTTTTGCAGGAGAGGGTCCCAGCCGAAGAAGACCAAATACTCGCCGGGATCGGCCTTTGCAACAGTCTCATTGATCATGTCCATGATCTTCTCGCCGTCGGTATAACCCATGGCGGGCCTTATGTCGATCATGGCGCTTTCGACTACCATTTTGACAAACGGGTGTGAATGAACCTCGACAAATCCCGGCATAAGGGTTTTACCCTTCAGATTGACAATCTCGGCGTCTTCAGTGATGAACCCGATAACCTCTTCATTCGTACCGACAGCGATGATTTTGTTGCCCTTAACAGCAACAGCTTGCGCCTCTGTCATCTGTTCATCTACAGTCACCACTGTTCCATTGATAAAAAGAGTTATCTTTTCTTGAGCGGTAACGGAATCTAAACTAAGCCCACCACAGAATAACGCTGAACATGACAACAGCGTAAGCAGAAGAACTGCTGTTTTTCTCATTGAACCCACCTCCCCTTTCAGATCCCAAAAGATCTGCTTCTGAAGCGTCTTTAAGTATAGAAAACTGCACACAAGAAAACTCGACAAAGAATGTAGAGAAGTCACAGTAAAGCCTTCGGCAACAAGTACGAATGCGTCGCTCTTCTCGTTCTTGCCAGACCCTAGACCCCGAACCCCAAACCCGGTTCTTCAGATTTCTCTCCTCCGTCTCGTCCTCTCGATGCTTTTCTCGCTCTCAAGAGCACACACCCCGTCAGCAGGAGCATGCTGCCACCCCTCTCCCAGAGGGGATCTCAGATCAAAAGCGTCAAGATCGATCCGCGAAGCGGAACTGGCAGCGGGACGCTCTTCTCGTTCTTACCAGACTCTAGACTCGAAACCCCAAACCCGGGCTCTCACCTCGGTGGACGGACAACGGTGAACGTCTCCTGAAAAAAGTCTCTATCTTCGATTCACCGCTCGGGTCTAACTAAAACAATCTATTCAGCAGGTCGATGTTGAATTCAATCACTCTATCGGTGAACGGGTCTCCCGGTAAGATTATAACCAGTCCATCACCGGCAGCATATTCTCCGCTCTTGCCTGTCATTTCGGAGATTCCGTCATAGACTATCCCATCAATTGCAGTGACTTCGTCGCTTTTGACACCTGCATAGGAAAGCGGAACGCCAAGCTCTTCCAGAAGAGAGTTGTAGGAGTTTATGATATCTGTTCCGGCCTCTTCGCCAGTTCCCGTGATGATCAGCGTTCCGCCCGAGAGCACGAAGTCGATTATGATGTTTTTCTGGATGGCCATCAACATCTTGAGTCTCTCAAACGTTCCGCCGGCTCCGGGAAGGGGAAGCAGCAGGATATCAACTGTATCGAGATCGCCCGCCTTGAAGACTCTCTCTGCAGTCAGGAATTTGTGACCGCTATCTTGCAGAAGCGAAGATAGGGCGTTTCTTCTGTCCATCGCGAAGTTCACATGGCTTTTGTCGAGTAAAACATTGAGCGAGGTAGCCTTTCTGATATTTAGTAACACACTCGCGTACGGTGTGTCATCCAGCAGCATAGAGATCTCAGAATCATCTTCGCCAACAACGTATTTCATGTTTATGATCTTTGATTCGTAACGCTCTAGGGAAAGAAGCTCACTGTGAATTACTCCCGAGGAGTTTCCCAGCTTAAGCGTCGAGGCCGCGACAGCCGACGAGACATTCGAGATCTGGAAAGATAGCGTGACCTCTTCTCCCGGTTTCACATTTGAAGGAAAGACCGAGGGATTGTAGAGATGAACCGGATGACTCCGCTGTATCCAGATAGGAGAGGAGACAGCCTCTTCACCATCTCTTCCAGTGACATAGACAAAGAAGTACTCGTAACCGGATTCGATACTCAAAGTCAATTCAGTTTCGAATACGGGACCAGTAGTGTCGAAGCTCGCGATAACGCCGTTCTTCGAATAGACCTCCACCCGTTCGAAGGGATCGTTCGGGTCGTCTTCGACTCTGATCTTCAGGGTCACAGTATCTAGATCGTAGAGAATATCTCCCATAAAGCCCTCATCGGTAGCGAAGTAAAGGATTATGCTTTTGTCTTCGGTCCCGTAAGTCCTTCTTCTCATGAAGGCTTCGAGAATCTCTTCTTCACTCAGACCTGTAGCGTAGACGGCCGTTCTGGAGTCGTTGGCGCCGCCCCAGTTGGGTTTGTGGTTGTCCTGACCCACCGTCGTTCCGATATGCCACCCCTTGAGAAGAGCAAGGCGAAAGGCTTCGAACATCTCGGCCGATATCGTCTCGTTCTGCCACCAGTTTCCATTGCCGACCTCGATCAGGTTTACGTATAGATCGGCCTCAGGCACATAATAGAACTCTTTGAAGTTGTCGCCGAACATAGTTATAGGATGATTGAACTGAGCTAGGGCACCACGCTCTATAATCCAGTCATAGAGGTGCCAGAGATCCGATCTCACTCTGTCGGTCCAGTCCTCGGTGCCGTAAACGTTCATATGTCCCGTACCGGTGGCCGTCCACTCAAATCCTGCAAAGGCCAGAAAATCCTCCTTGGTAGCCTTTCTGGCAGCCTCTATAGTGGCCGTGAACTTGTCTCTCCCATCGGGTAATTCCTGAACGAAGTAGTAACCATGATCGGTAACTGCTAGAAAGTCCAGATCAGGCACTCTCGAAGCGTAAGCGAAGGCCTCTTCGGGAGTTCCCGTTCCGTCCGAGTAAGCCGTGTGCGAGTGAGGATTGCCGAAGAACAGCTTCAGATCAGTAGCGGATGCGAGTACCGCAAGTATAGCCAGCAAAGTGAAAAGCAGGAGCTTTTTCATCGTATTAATCGGCGGAGACCCCTTGCTTTAGCTGTGGGGAGGAAACCGCCTGCCTCCTTTCACATAGTAAGGATGTTGTTTT
>LVBU01000046.1 GCA_001603185.1 Thermotogales bacterium Thermo_02
TTTTCAATGACCCTGTTCTATTTCCTTCTTTTGGTTAAGTCAAAGTGCATAAGTTGAGATACTGCATTCACCATATGCGCGGTGATAAATGCAGTTTCTATAATGAGCTCCGAACCAAATCTTCGGCGAGCGGGAGCCTTCCCTTCAGAAAGGGTTGAACTTCTCTTATCTCTACTTTTCGCCCAGAGCGCCGAGAATGCTCTTTATGGAAAGCATGCCGTTGTCGATTATATAAGTCTGTTCGTTGTCGGTACTTACTATTACTCGCTTGTTCAGAAGACCTGTCTTTGGTTCGATCTTCTTGATTTTCTCTCTGGGAATCGAGATAAAATTGCCTTCATCCGACTTAACGAAGAAAAGCTCTCCCACGATGCCACCAACCGAAGTGTCAAACTGGGCATGAAACACCAGCCGTTGATCGGTAATAGTAAGCTGGCCGGTGTACCTTCCGCCTCCATGAGGTAGAAAGTTCGTTGTCCATCTTCCGAGTTCCTTTTCGCCTTCATTACACTTGAATTTAGCCATTCGTATCCCCCTTTGCTTCAAATACTGAGTTCCCTTATAGAACGCATATTATTCACATTCTACCAAATCAGTTCGGAATCGGGAAATAGAAGGCTGAGCGGAGAAAGATCACGAGAGAGTTCTATTAAGAACAGTTGAGAGTGGAGCATGGAGAGTTATGAGAAAGATCGAGACGTTCGCTTCGCTCACGAGAAAACGAGAATTTTCGGAGCCCACCAACCCTGTCATCCCGGACCCCGATCCCGTCATCCCGTAGTGCTCCTATACGGGATCTCGCTCTTCCGCTCTTGATCTCCAAGGACGGGTCCATGCTCTGCGACGAAGGTCGAAGGACGGTTTTTTTGCTCTTCTCGTTCTTACCAGACCCTAAACCCCAAACCCGGTACTTCAGATTTCTCTCCTCCGTCTCGCCCTCTCTCCTCTTCTCGTGCTCTCGATGCTTTTCTCGCTCTCAAGAGCACACACCCCGTCAGCAGGAGCATGCTGCCACCCCTCTCCCAGAGGGGAGCTCAGATCAAAAGCCTTTACCGATCGTTCTTTCTTTACCAACAACCTACAACGCACAACCTACCACGGTTCTTTCAGCTCGCGAAGCGGAACTGCCAGCGGGCCGCTCTTCTCGTTCTTACCAGACTCTAGACTCGAAACCCCAAACCCGGGCTCTCGCCTCGGAGAACTGTGAACGGCTGTCTCTTATGTTCTTCTGAAACAGTCATGGAGTGTGGTATGATCACTAAACCGCATCAAAATTATCGGCATTGGTGACGGTTTTGACAATTCATAGATTTCGTCTGATTCTCTGATCAGCAAGCCTTATGAAAAGAATTGAGCGAATCGAACGCAACTAAGGAGGGATGGCTATGAAGAGAGTTCTAGCTGCCAGGAATGCAAAGAATCTATTGATTTTGACCCTGATTATGGTTTTCTTTGCTTCTGGATGCATGCTTTTTCCACCGACAGACGATGATTTCTCGAAGTATTTGAGGCCTGGCGAGGTGATCAGAGGTGAAGACGGAGTAAGTGTCGGTGCTCCAGATGGAGTTCTTGACAAGTTGCTGAGGATATACATAGAGTCTGTGGAAGATCCTACTACAGAAGTCCCTTTGCCGGACGCTCTTCAAGAAGCCAGTCTTATAGGCAAATTCTACAGTGTCGGCTCAGAAAAGGATTTCTCCGTTCGAGAGGGAGAGTTTCTCATACTCGGATTACCTGTTCCTGATGGTGTTTCAACAGACGATCTAGCGATTCTCGTCCTATCCCCTCCAGGGTCAGTTATTTCGGCGTTTCCGGAAGAAGAGGATTCGTCGATTAGATGGAACCCGCTGAGAGGAGTTTACGATGAAGAAAGCGGTCTCTTCGGGACAATCATTCCCTTTGTTGGTGCTGAGCCTGAAATATACGTCCTTGCGAAAAGTATCGGATACAATGAAGTAGAAGTCGCGGAGGTCGAATTTGAAGGAGCTTCAATTTTCGATATCAAGGATTTCTACCTGAGCTGTATCGGCTTCTCTGATGGCGAGTGCATACAGGCGCATATAGATATGACAAGAGCAGCGCTGGAGGATGCACTTGAGACATATGTCAACACAATCGGATTCTCAAAGCCCAATCTAAGGGTCGCTGTAATGGGGATTTCTTTCTCTCCCCCAAGCTTTGTTCCCATTCTAAAATACGAATATGAGCTTCGTAAAGGTACCGTAAACGGAGCCTATGTTCCAAGTCAGCGGATAGCATATACTCGTTACCCGGGATTACCCGCTGAGCCGGACCCAATCATTGCTCGTCACGAGTTCTTTCATTCGATACAGTTCGCTTATCCGGCACTACAGAATGACTGGACAGACAGAACGGCTGTGTGGGGAGTCTTTGAAGGGACCGCAGTAGCCGCCGAACTGCACATGAACAGTCTTGAGCGCAGCAATACCAATTATAATGGCCGAGAACCATTGTCAATAAATTCAAACCTGTTTTCGCGAACTCTTCCCTGGATGGCGGATGCAGATGCATATAGAACACAAGACTTCTGGGTTTATGCAGGCCTGAAAATGAACGCTTCGAATCAGAACATTGGATATGTCAAAGCTCTCTTCAAACTGGGAAGTCTCAGATCTGACATAGATCAGATGTTCAAGAGCGAAGGGACTTTCAGTTCATTGAGTGACGCTTACTGGCAATGGGTTAAAAATCAGAGTTTCGAGAAGAGTGTAATACTGGGATTGGATAGCGATGGTATGAGCGTTCCCCACGGGGAGCCTAACGAGTGGTCAGGCCACGGAGACGATCCTGCCACAGTAACAGTGAGCCCAGCATTGCAGGACTGGGAAGATATGACAAAAACCTTTTCACTTTCCCCTTTGACTTCAAGGGTTTACAGACTGGTTGTTAGTCCGGCGTTTGTTGATTACATGGCGGAGGCTTCGGTTGAGTCAACGAATGAGAACGTGCAGTTCAAGTTTTATGGAGGCGAGGAGAATATCTTTACCACCAGCTGGGATGACAATGAAGCGGCAAGTTTTATTCCAGACGGTGGAGAGATCACAACACATGTTCTGATATCCAATACAAGTTTTGAAGAACCTAAAGCGTTCGTGACTCTAAGAATAAAGCTTTCACGAGGACCCCTTCTCTCCATAGTGAATGGCCCCTCGGGAACTGTCTATTTGAACGAGGCAGTATTTGAGTGGCAGAGCGAACCCTCGGATAAGATTGTAGTCTATGAGATAAGGAAGGACGAGGGGGTCTGGGAGAGCAACGGATTGAGTACTACCTATAAATGGAGCGACATGACTCCCGGAGATCGAATCTTCGAAGTCAGAGCTCGAGATGATTACGGACTAAAGTCAGAAGTAATTTCATGGCCATTCACCTACGATGAAGGCTTCTTGATGAATGCTATTTTTGTTGATGGGGGAGCGTCTCACACGATAGCACTTAAAGAAGACGGAACAGTATGGGCGTGGGGTAGCAATGAATTCGGACAGCTTGGAAACGGCACTTGGACAGATAGCAATACAGCAGTCCGGGTAGGTGGAAAGCAACCCTTAACGAAAATAATCGCAATAGCGGCAGGATACAATCATTCCGTGGCGCTCAGGAGCGATGGTACTGTCTGGGCATGGGGAAGAAACGGGTCCGGCCAGCTTGGCAATGGAACAAGCATCAACTCAAACATCCCGGTTCAGGTGAAAGCTCCCGACGGGAAATCGTTCCTGGACAGTGTTGTTGCCAT
>LVBU01000047.1 GCA_001603185.1 Thermotogales bacterium Thermo_02
CTGTGTACACCGCTTTCGTGCTTGAGTTTGCTGTAGACACTGCGTCCTCTTATCTGAAAAATGATTTCCTTTAGGCCTCCGATGTCCGTCTCGTTGAGATCGATTATGTCCGCTTTCCAGTTGTTTCGTTCGGCGTAGCGACTATACATTCTGTACAGATTCGAAGCGAACAGAGCCGCTTCCTCGCCTCCTGTGCCGGCGCGTATTTCGATTATTATGTTCCTGTTATCGGAAAGATCTGGCACCAGAAGTCCTTTTAGATTAAGCTCTTCAGCTGTAATTCTCCGATCTAGTTCCACAATCGCTCTATCTATCTCTTCGTGTTCATCTTCCTCGATGTTTTCTTTCATCTCACTCCAGTCGCTGAGCTCTCTCTTCATAGATTCGATCTCCCCGTGGAGTTCGATTATCTGCGAGAGCTCGGCGTGTTTCTTGCCATACTCCATAAGTTTTTCCGGATCTGAAGCTATCTCCGGTCTTGAAAGCTGCTCTTCGACCTCTTTGAATCGGGCCTGGAAGACCTTCATTATTCTATCCAAATCCATTAAATGCTCCTCCTGGACATCGCATTTGCGTCTCTTGCATAGGCTTGAAGCTGGTCTTTATCGATGATGCCTTTCTTGAATACCTCCATAAGCGCGTCGTCAAAGGTAACCATTCCGAATTTGATTCCTGCCTGCATCATCGACTCTATCTGATGGAACTTCTGTTCTCGGATCAGATTTCTGATAGCCTGATTGACGACCATTATCTCGATTACGGCGATTCTCCCCTTCCCATCGCGTCTCCTGAGAAGTCTCTGGTAGATAACGGCGAGAAGGGTGTTGGCGAGTTGCATTGACACCTGGTTCTGCTGATGAGGCGGGAAGACGCCGACTATTCTTTCTGGTGTCGTGGCTGCCGAATTGGTGTGAATCGTCGAGAACACAAGATGGCCCGTTTCGGCTGCGGTCATTGCCAATTCCATAGTCTCGCTGTCTCGCATTTCGCCGACGAGTATGACATCCGGATCCTGCCTGAGCGCGTATTTTAGTCCGTTATAGAACGACTGAGTATCTGGCCCAAGTTCCCTCTGGTGAATCAGGGCGTTCTTCTGTTCGAACACGTATTCAACCGGATCTTCGATCGTAATCAGATGCACATGTCTGGTACGGTTCACATGTTCCAGCATGCCGGCAAGAGTCGTGGATTTTCCGCTTCCGGTAGGGCCCGCGACCAGTATCAATCCCTTATCTGGCTTACAGAATTCCTTGAAGAGATCGGGATAGCCTAAATCGTCAAGAGTTCTTATAGTCCTCGGAATAAGTCTGAGAGCTAGTACTGGAAGCTTGTTCGAGTAGAAGAAATTTCCCCTTACTCGCGAAGATCCGAACCCGAACGAGAAATCGACTTCCTTCTTTCCGGAATCCTCAAACTTTTCACCGGTAAGCTCCTGCAGCTCGGTGAGTATCTTCTTCATAATGATATCGTCTGTGAGAACCTTGTCCTGGATGAGCTCGCCATCTACCCGGTAAATCGCGTTTCCCCGGGCGGTCAAATGGACGTCGCTGGCATTCATACGCTCGCCTTTGCCAAGTATTTCGTCTATCAGCATCTCTCCACCTCCGTAGCCAGAAAAGATTCTATCACATGAAGCGCCCCAAAATCTGTGATAAGATGTAAGATTCTATTGAGAGTCGAATGTTCCGGTAAGTTTTTCCCGGAGAAAGTCATAGACAGGAGGCAAAGAGTTGTTCTACGAACTTTATCTAAGATCTTTTTTCGATGGCAACGGAGACGGGATTGGAGACTTGAAGGGAGCCGAAAGGAAACTCGACTATATAGCAGGTCTGGGTGTCGAGGGCATCTGGCTTCTTCCAATAATGCAGTCTCCCGCCTATCACGGATACAGTGTAACGGACTTTTTCAGCATAAACCCTATCTACGGAGATCTGAAGGACCTTCGAAATTTCCTCTACAGTGCTCACAGAAGAAATCTAAAAATCATTCTCGATCTGCCCTTGAATCACACTTCTCCCAGTCATGAATGGTTTCTGAAGGCACTTGACGGAGAAAGACCCTACAAAGACTGGTATCTCTTCTTGAAGGACGAAAGCTGGCTCGAGGCACGAAGGCACTGGGACAAACATCAGGTATGGACGAATTATTTCGGTCAATGGGTATATACGCTTTTCGGCCCGGGAAGTCCCGATCTCAACTATGAGAGTCCATCTCTCTGGCAGCAGATAAAAGAGGTCCTGACTTTCTGGCTTTCGGTCGGATTCGACGGATTCAGGTTCGACGCCGCAAAACACATATTTGATTTCTCGCTTGAGAAGGGAATCTGTGAATACCAGCACAGCAGGAATATCGCTTTCTGGAAGGAAATGACTTCACACTGTCGTTCGATCTCGCCCGATTGCACGTTTGTTAGCGAGGTATGGGACGATGCGAGAATAGTAGATATGTACTCGAGCATATTCGGGATCGGTTTCAATTTCCCTCTGGCCGAGGATCTGAAACATTCGATTTCTTCCAGAAACAGCGATTCGCTCGTGACAGCTTTGAAAACGGATTTGCAGAGATTCTTCAGATCAAGGCGTAGCTATGAATCGGGCATCTTCCTTACAAACCACGACATGACCAGACTTGTAAGCGTGATGAATGGAAACAAAGATCTGGCACTCTTTGCGATGTCCCTACTTGCCGTGCTTCCGGGGATACCCTTTATCTACTACGGTGAAGAGCTGGGCATGGAAGGAGTCTATGACGAGTTCTTCAACGAAGAGCAGCTTGAACCCTTTCTCTGGTATGAAAACGGCTATGGACTAGGGCAGACAGAGTGGAAGGCACTCGGGAAGAATCGTCCTCACAGTGGTGTTTCTTACGAAAATCAGAGTGTAGACAATAACAGTTACTACGAGCGGTTCAAGGCGATACTGGACTTCCGGAAGGAAAATTCCTGGCTGAGGTTTACTACTATAAAGAGTATCGGTAAGAAGAGAGAGCTCATAAAGATCAAAGTTAACGGCAGCGACAGGCAGGCCGTCTTCTATCACAATCTCGGTACTTCAAGAGCGCTTATGGAATGTGAAAACGAACCGTTCTTGATCAACGGGGAAATCCAGAAGCGTGGCGCAAAGTACTATCTCGGCAGTCTTTCGAGTGCGATGGAGGTCGCGCGATGAAGGACTCGGAAAGAATACGACTTGCAAGACAGGGCTCTATCGTAGGAATAGTAGCAAACGCAGTACTGGCCGTTCTGAAGATCCTCACCGGATTTGTCACGGGAAGCGTCGCTATTCTCGCAGACGGAATCGATTCATCGACCGATATACTGACCTCGATAATAACTCTGATCTCGACATCGCTCTCGAGAAAGCCCCCCGACACCGAACACCCCTACGGCCACGAACGGGCCGATGCCGTGGCTTCCAAGATCGTCTCAATGGTTATCTTCTTCGCTGGCGCACAGCTGGCCTGGAATTCTTTTGAGAGATTGTTTGCAGGGACAACAGAAATTGAGAACCTGTTCCTCGTCATTCTTGTTGCCGGAATCTCTTCAGCAGGTAAACTATTGCTCTACAGATACAAACTCGGTATAGGCAAAAAGATCGACTCTTCAGTGTTTATAGCCGACGCTCTCAACATGAAGTCCGACATAATTATATCGCTCTCGGTCCTCGCCGGTTCTATTGCCGTTCGCATTACCGGACTTCAGATAATCGACACAGTTGTCGGGCTGGCCGTTTCTGCACTGGTTATAAAGACAGCCATCGGCCTTTTCTGGGAGACGAATTACGAACTCATGGACGGACTTAAACCCGGAGACGATACGTACAGCATCATCTTCGAGGCGATCGCAAGAGTGCCTGGAGTGAAGAATCCCCACAAGGTCCGGGTGAGAAAGATGGGCTACAAATATCTTGTCGATCTCGATATTGAAGTAGATCCAGACCTGACCGTGAAGAAGGCCCATGCGCTTGCCAAAAACGTCGAAAAAGCTATAATTACCGACCACGACAGGGTCTATGATGTACACATACATATTGAGCCATCGGGTAATATTGAAGACGAGAACTTCGGAATCGATTCCGTCGATCAATTTGACAGTAAAGGAAGGTCAAACACCCCACGGCTAAAGCCGTGAGCTTGTAAAAGCTTTATTTGACTAGCCTAAGTGCTTCGGACACTACGTTACCGACAAATGTATAGGCACCGTAGGATGCGTTCCCAAGTCTTACGCTCTGCGGTTGGTGGTTAAACAGTCCTGATGGGTAGGGACAGTGCTGCTAACGAGAAACTGTCGGATAACATTGGCGATGGGAAGATTACTCCGTAAGGAGGTAGGCTATATGTTAGCCTACACGGAGCTGGAGAAATCCAGCTCCTTACCACTATGTGAAAGGAGGCAGGCGGCTTCCTCCCCACAGCTAAAGCAGGGGTCTCCGCCGATTAATACGATGAAGCGAATGCTGTACCTCTTCACTTCGGGAAAACTCTTGAGGATGAACAACACTCTTGTCTTCGAGAAAGAAGATGGAAAGAAGGTTCACCTTCCAGTCGAGCAGACGGATTCCATATGTGCTTTCGGAGAACTCGACCTGAATAAAAGGGTTCTCGAGTTCCTTACACAAAAACAAATCCCCCTCCACTTCTTCAACCGATACGACTACTATTCGGGGACATACTATCCAAGGGAACACCTCAATTCCGGCTTCCTGATACTTCAGCAAGCCAATTTCTACAATAACCCGGAGAAACGCCTTGGTCTTGCAAAGATATTCGTCGGTGCTTCGATGACCAACATGCTTAATGTCCTATCGTACTACAACCGACGGGGAAAAGATCTGGAAAAGGCGATCGAAAACCTGAATTCGCTAAAAGACCGACTGGCAGAGACTGCAAGCATCGATGAATCGATGGCAATAGAAGGCAATTTCAGAGATCTCTATTACAAATGCTTTGATGCAATAATAGACAACTCAAGCTTCGAGTTCGTTTCAAGGACTAGACAGCCACCCCTGAATAGACTCAACGCCCTAATAAGCTTTGGAAACACAATGCTCTATACTACAGTTCTTGGCGAAATCTACCGCACACATCTCGATCCGAGAATTGGATACCTTCACACAACGAATTTTCGTAGCTTCTCCCTGAATCTAGATGTCGCCGAGGTCTTCAAGCCGATTCTCGTAGACCGTTTGATATTCTCCCTGATAAACAAGAAGCAGATTCAAGCCAAACACTTTGCGAAGCACCTTGAAGGAATCTATATGAACGATGCCGGTAAGGAGACGTTCGTGAAGGAATACGACGAGAAGCTGAAAACAACGATCAAACACCCTGGGCTGAAGAGAAACGTCTCGTATCGCTATCTTATCCG
>LVBU01000497.1 GCA_001603185.1 Thermotogales bacterium Thermo_02
GTCTTCCACCAGCTCACTAAAGACCAGATAAAGGTTATTATTGATATTCTCATGAGAGATATGCGCAAAAGGCTCAAGGAGAAGAATCTTGAACTGTCACTATCCGACAAAGCCCAGGATTTTCTGGTTGAAGAAGGCTTCAATCCCGTATACGGTGCCAGACCACTTAAGAGGGCTTTACAGAAGTATGTTGAAGATCCGCTATCTGAAGAGCTTCTCCGCGGAAGGTTCCGCGACGGTGATGTAATAAACGTCGAGGTGAAAAACAAGACACTTGTATTTGCAAGGGAGAGGGACGAAAAGGCCGAAGTAAATGCTGCGACTTGAGTTCCAATCTCAGACTAATTGGTATATGGTTCTAGGATGGGGCACATCAATGTGCCCCATCTGTGTATAATAGAGTTAAGACAATCTCTAGGCGGGAGGGGAGTACATCGATCGCTAGAATACTTACCGAGATAGGTGTACGTCGAAATTGAAAAAGAAGAGAAGTTATGTATGTGATGTGTGCGGTTACGAGTCACCTGCCTGGTTTGGTCGCTGTCCATCGTGCAGCGAATGGAATAGTGCTGTCGTTTTCAACTCCGAACTGGATAGTCAAGATTATCACGAAAAACCGATGGCTGAATCCAGAGCTCTTTCGGAGATAGATACTGTCGAGAATTCAAGGTCAAGTAGTGGGATCCAGGAGTTCGATAGATCTATAGGTGGCGGCATCGTCCCTGGAAGTGCGGTTCTTATCAGTGGTGAACCCGGAATCGGCAAGTCAACGTTCATGCTTCAGCTATCGGCGGGTATTGCAAAAGAAAAGCCCGTGTTATATGTTTCTGGCGAAGAGTCTCCAAGACAGTTGAAACTCAGAGCAGACAGACTGGGGCTAAAAAACCAGCAGAACATAAAGATTGTGGCTGCCACAGACATAACTTTTCTTAGAAACGAAGATCTTTCTGGTTACGGACTCCTTGTGTTCGACTCTTTACAGACTTTGAAGTTATCAGACGTTCCATCGCTACCCGGTTCAGTGGTTCAGGTGCGTGAATGCGCAAATTTCCTCGTATCCAGCGCAAAGTCCTCAGAAGTGCCTGTTTTTATTGTTTCTCATGTCACGAAAGGCGGTCTGATAGCAGGCCCAAAGCTTGTCGAACACCTTGTCGATACTGTGCTTTACTTTGAGGCAAGTAAGACCGGGTACCGCTTTCTGAGAACAGTCAAGAATCGATTCGGCCCTTCCGATGAGATAGCCGTCTTCGAAATGACTTCTGCAGGGTTGATTGAGATACCTGATATCAGCAGTCTTTTCGTTGAGGATTATGTGAGCGCTCCAGGCAATGTTATTGCAGCGATATCAGAAGGCTCACGAACCTTTCTTGTCGAAGTGCAGGCGCTTGTCTCAAAACCAATATACGGTACTCCTAGAAGATTGTCGACTGGAATTCCCGTCGAACGAGTTCTCTTAGTAGCTGCAGTACTTACTAAACGGGCCGGCATGCCTCTTGACAGTCTGGATCTTTATGTCAATGTGGCGGGTGGAATTCAGATCGAAGATACAGGTGCCGACCTTGCAGTTGCAGCGGCGTTGATATCTTCTTTCACTGACACGGTCATTCCCGATAACCTTACGCTCTTCGGCGAGATTGGTCTGGATGGTACGGTTCGTTCCGTTTCTTCCACCGAAAAACGCATCGAAAGGGCAAAGAGCTCTCCGTTTAACAGGATCGTTTCCCCTGAAGGAGAAAACCCATTAGCTGATGTGAGACAGTTGGTGAAAATGATCGGAGGGATTAGGAATGGAAAAAAGTGAACTTGTTGAGAAGATAAAGACAATAGCTCCGGGGACTCCACTGAGGCACGCTCTGGATGATATACAGGATGCGAGTATTGGAGGACTCATCTTCTTTGTTGATGATTACAAGAAGTACGGAAATCTGATGCAGATGGGTTTCCTTCTGAACTGCCCTTTCAATCCCAACAAACTCTACGAACTCGCCAAAATGGATGGCGCAATAGTGGTTTCAGAAGACCTTTCGACGATTGTCGGGGCGAATATACAATTGATCCCAGACCACACAATCCTCACAAATCAGACCGGTATGCGACACCGTGCAGCAGAGAGAATGGCTAAAGAAACCGGAAGAATGCTGGTTGCTGTTTCAAAGAGACGCAATACTATGACAATCTTCCTGGGAGATTTCGTCTACACTCTCAATAGTGTGGAGACGTTGACTTCGAAGATAACCCAGACTATAAGAACTGCCGAAAAATTTAGAGAAGCATTCATGGAATCCCTTACTGGAATTGAATTCATGGAGAGATCTGGCTCTCTGACAATGTTCGATATAATCAAGACTATTCAAAAAGGACTTATGGTGAACATGATCGGGGAAGAGGCGAGATTTACGATCGCTGAGCTTGGAAATCACGGACGTTTTCCACAGATGCAACTTAACGAAATACTCTCGAACGTTACAGAAGAGATTGAGAATATGGTCCTTGATTTCAGCGAGACGCTCCTCGATCCCGATGGTCTGAACGAGACTATTTCCAGATTTCTTTCCTTAAGCGAAAAAGAGATAAACAGCTTCAGCATTATTCTAAGACTTCTGGGCTATGATATTACTACGTCATCGCAGGCTCTGGAGTTCTTCTTGCGTTCTAGAGGAATACGCTTCTGCCGTCACATACCCAGAATACCCTTACAAGTTGCGATAAATCTCGGGAAGGAATTCGGGACTTTCAACAACCTTCTTGAGAGTAGTGAAGAAGAGCTCAAAGAAGTCGATGGTATTGGAGAAAAGCGTGCCTCTGCAATAAGGCACGCCATAGATATATACAGGAAGTCCGGTCAGGTTACAATTCCAGGGTTCTAATATCTCTAGTAAGATCCTTTAGATCCTTTCTGGATATTCTTTGAGGGAAGCCTCTGTCCAAGATAAGCTCTCCGGCGTTCCAGACCTTCTCAAAACATGAATCTGAAGCGATTTTCAAGACCAACTGAAGGGTTATCGGAACGCTGTCGTCAAATCTTTCAATCTCCATAAAAGGCTTCGAGAGTATCAAATCTGCAGAATAGCCTTCTTTCATAACTCCAGTACGCTTTCCGAAGAAGCGTTGTGCTATTTTGTAGTTGTTATCCAAAAGTGTCTTTCTCAGCTCATAGTCGATAATCGTATTGTCGTAATGCCTCAAGTAACGCTCTGTGAAGATAATCTCTTTTGCTTCACCGAGCAAATCAGTTCCGAGTATACCTGAACCTATTGAAACATGCATTCCTCTACCCAGAAGATCCGCAATGTTCGGCTGGAATGTACCAGCATACATCTCAGACCTGATTGATTTGGTGACAAATATTCTACGACTCGAGATAATGTCCATATCTGTCTCGCTGAGATTCCCGCCATAGACGACACCGCATTCGGGAACGAGAATCCCATTTTTGAGAAGCCTCTCGATTAGGCTTTCGCCCCACCTTGAAAGACAGGCTTCATTCTCCTGTTTCATGTCGAAAATGAAGAGATTCAAATTGATTCCCTTAGAATACAGACTCTTAAGTTTTGAAAGTTCATCATCATCGTAAGCAGCGAGTTCGGAGACATAGATTAGCGGACAGAAACTGCTATCGCGGGATACGTCATGCCAGCGTTCGGTTATGCTGTCAAGAGACTCCTTTACTATAACCGGGCCGGCTGCAATGTTTACTCCATATCTGTAAGCAAGTTCGCGGTAAAATTCCGGATCAACTTCGGGACAATCAATAACAGGTCCGTTGATAGACACTGCACCGCTTCTCATGGATTTGAGAACGGCGACTTCGGCCGATAGTCTGATGAGTTTTGCACTGATCTCACGGTGACTCACATTCAGAAGATTTCTGAAGTACCCGGCTCCACTCTCGAATCCCCTTACCAATTTCAACGAATAGGGAACAATGGTTGAATAAAAACTCAAGTGTGCGTTGAAGAGAGCCGGCAGAAGTAATCCTTTCTCTCCGTCGATAACTTCTTCATCTTCCTGTATACTGTATTCTCTCCTGGAACCCACGTATGTTATCTCTCCGTTTTCGAATCTGACGAGAGCATCTTCAATTAGCGGATTCATAGGATCATTTGTGAAAGCCAGAACATTGTTCACGATCATCTGGAACCACCTCTTCTCAATCTGAAATAGGATTTGATAACGTGGAGCTCAAAACTGAACAGTTTTGGAATTATCTTTAATCGCTTTCTGGGTTCCTGAAAGATCCTGTACAACCATTCAAAACCTGCTCTCTGCATCCAGTTTGGAGCCCTTTTCAGATTGCCGGATATAACATCGAACGACCCACCGACCCCCATTGCAATATTCACTTTCAGATCTTCGAAGTGCTTTCCAAGCCAGATCTCCTGCTTGGGAACGCCCATTCCAACGAAAAGTATATCTGCAAGTGAATTGTTTATTTCCGAAACGATTGTATCACTTTCTCTTTCATCAAAGAACCCGCAGCGAGACCCCACTACCTTAATCATTGGAAATCTTTCTTTTAGCTTTTCTATAGTTTGTGTTACAACATGCTCCTTAGCACCTAGCAAGTATATTCCAAAGTCAGACCTACCGGAGTTCTCGCACAACTTCAGCATAAGCTCGATCCCCGGAACTCTGCTGACTGTCTTGCCAGTCAAAAGCTTGACTGCTTTGAGGATTCCACTTCCGTCAGGAACCACATAATTCACTCTTTTGAGTGAGGCGCGATACTTTTCGTTATGCAAATACTCGTGAACAATCAGAGCATTAAGAGTGAGAACAAAGAACCTGTTCCCAGAATTCGTGCCATCAAGTAACTCTCTTGCCGCAGAATCCAGATCTCTGTCCCTGAGATCGAAGTCCAGAAATCTCAAAAGAACACCTCCAAATTGTAACTGAAGAAGAACAGATCAGGTGTTTCTGGGGTTGATTTGTACTGACCAAACTCACCTGATAGAAAAGAGGAAGGCAAAGCCTTCCTCTGGTGCCGAGGGCGGGAATCGAACCCGCACGGGGCTCTCAACCCCAGCGGATTTTGAGTCCGCCGCGTCTGCCAGTTCCACCACCTCGGCCGGCATTAAAACTTTACCATCAATAAGGTTGCCTGTCAACGAGGAAGGCCAAAGATAAGCAGATTCCAACTGTTTGTCAAAGCGAGTTAGCAGAGTTCAAAAGGCGATGCCACTATCTCAGTTCGTCCATATTGAAGACAAACTCGGGCATTCCCGAAGACCAGGGACCGATATCATATGGTTGGAAATAAACGTTCAGTCTACCGGCTTTCAGATAGAAACCTTGATCAGGCTCCACACCTTTGAACGAATCCAGCCAGAGATCTTCGCGTTTTCCTATCTCTTCGGCAAGAAGCGAGTTAAGTCTTGACTCGAAGGCTTCGTCAGGGAAAAGACTCTTAAAGGATACCATGTGGTTACCGTTCACGTCTATGTTGTAGGTCCTTCTGGCGGCTCCAGGATGAGCTCCACCGGTATACTCGCTGAAGATCATATCGATACTGAGAATGCCGTCGCTTAGATAGGCATCGTATGTAACATACACGCTGAATGTCCTGAATGGCCATTCCTGCCCTTTGGATGCCTCATACGCTTCATCCGCCATCTCTTCGATCTCATTCCGATAGCTTTCGATAGCTGATTTGATCTCGCTGTTCACGAAGGATTCGAATGCAACGTTCGAAAGTCCTCTGATAGTGGGTATTTGAAGATTAACGACACAGATGGACGAACCTTCAACAACGTGCTCACCGCTCACGCTGATAATCCTTCCGTTGTGAGCAAATACGAGTTCAGGCAACTCATACACTACGGCCATTGTTATTATCGATATAAAGATAACAACGCTGACTAACAACGCCTTTTTCATTTTCAACCCCTCCTTTTGAAAACATATCCGTTTGACTCGACCGCCACATTTGTAGTTCGTTTACTCCCGCATCTCGATTCTCAGAGACAACATTCCGCACGAAGAATTTCTGAGATTACATGATGTCTGCGATTGAGGTCAAATTTGAGACATAGTATTTCATTGGCGGCTCTCAGGTGTTATGATTGGTCTGGGGGGTGAGAAGATGATACCTGAGATTACTCTTGATATGGTTAGGGTCACCGAGGCTGCCGCTCTCTTTTCCAGCGTATTCCTCGGCAGAGGCGACAAGGAAACGGTTGATCAGCGAGCTGTCGACGCCATGAGGGGGATACTCGATCTGCTGGACATGCGTGGAACAGTCGTTATTGGAGAAGGCGAAAAGGATCAGGCACCGATGCTCGCTGCCGGTGAGCGAGTGGGAAAATGGGCAGATAATGACCCGGAAGTGCTCATAGCAGTTGATCCGGTAGACGGGACCAGACTTGTTGCCAATGGCCGCTCTAATGCTTTGAGTGTCATAGCAGCAACAGAGAAAGGTAAGATAGCTCCACTTCCAACTTACTATGTCCACAAGCTTGCGGTGGGAAAGGAACTTGCCGGGAACCTTGACATAAACGCTACGCCCCGGGAGAATCTTAGGATAGCTGCCGCAATACTGGGAGTTAAGGTCTCGGAACTTACAGTTACAGTTCTCGACAGAGAGAGAAATTACGCACTCGTTGAGGCTATAAGGAATGTCGGAGCCAGAATCAAGTTCATAAATGACGGAGATATTGCCGCAGCCATTGCAACGGCCCTGCCAGATGGTGGCACAGAGATATATATGGGAATAGGAGGTTCACCGGAAGCAGTTCTCGCTGCAGCCGCACTAGAGTGCCTCGGTGGTGAGATACAGGTGAAGTGCTGGTTGAGAGATAACTCGGAAATCGAGAAGATCGAGAATTCGGAATTCGAGCTTGAGAAAGTATACTGGACACGGGATTTGATAGACGGAGAAGAGGTTATATTCAGCGCTACAGGGATAACCGACGGCTCATTCCTCAAAGGAGTTCGCTTCACTCATAATAAGGCTATAACCGATTCGATCTCCATGAGATCCAGCACCAGAACTGTAAGGCGTATTCAGGCTTATCATGAGATTGCATATAAGACCGTTACCACGAAATCCGGTGGAGAAGTCTATCTCTTCAATAGCCTTGTGGGCAAGAGAAGGTAGATATTTCAGGAATACTATTAACTGCAAACTTAACCCGGAGCAAAGCTCCGGGTTGGTTGGGTTATCGATGGAATTTTCGAGTAAGAGAACTAAGGACTAACTCAGTCGCACATATCGTCATTGGGGATAATGACTGTATCGATTACATGGATAACGCCGTTGGCAGCTAGAATATCTGTTGCGATTATACCCGAACCCTGAATCCTGGCACCGTTGCTTGTATCTACTTTGAGTGTCATGTCACTAAAGAGGGTGGGAAGTAGTCCGGCTTTCAGTACGTCTGCTGCAAGGTAGTATCCCGGTACTACGTGGTAAAGGAGGATGTTAGTCAGAACGGGTATGTCATTAAGCAGTCCCTCAATTGCTCCTTCGGGTAGCTTGGCAAAGGCCTCGTCTGTGGGGGCGAATACAGTGAACGGACCTTCACCCATAAGAGCCTCAACTAGTCCGGCTGCCTGAAGTGCCGCTACAAGTGTGTTGAAACTTCCCGCTTCTACTGCTATCTCGGCTATCGTTCTAGTCTCTCTTTCCGGTGGGAGAATCACTGAATCTATAACGTGTATAACACCATTGCTAGTCTCTATGTCAACTGCACTTACCATCGCGTTGTCCACATATACCTTCCCATCCATAATCTTTATCTGTATCTCGCTTCCTTCAAGCGTCTTTACTGAATCTAGTTTGACTACGTCTGTGGACAGATACTTCCCAGCTACTACATGGTAAGTCAGGATTCTCGTCAGTGTCGGTATGTCGTTAAGCAGTGCCTCTACTGTTCCCTCGGGTAGCTTCGCAAAGGCTTCGTCCGTGGGAGCAAATACAGTGAATGGACCTTCTCCAGACAGAGCATCAACAAGTCCTGCAGCCTGTACCGCCGCAACCAGTGTGTTGAAACTTCCAGCAGACACCGCAGTCTCCACTATGTTCATTGAAAAACCAGTCATTACAAATCCTATCAACATAACTGCCAAAAGTACCTTCTTCATAAACTCCACCTCTTTCATCCTTATATTATTTTTTGACCATCTGGATCACTTCATCTTTCACAACTAAATCTTACACCACATAACATATCGCTGTCAATACAATCGCACACAATAATTATCAAATCAAAGATAACCTCTGCTGACTCCTGTAACTCCCTTCAAATAACTCTCCTGGATTTGCCTTAATGTCTCCGCAATCCCTTTCCTCTTCTCTTTCCCTTTTCTTTTCATT
>LVBU01000498.1 GCA_001603185.1 Thermotogales bacterium Thermo_02
GTGTAGAACCGGGAACTTTTAAGCTCTACAAATGCGCCAACAACATGTGGGATATGGTAACTCCACTGATTGTGGGCGATACCCATCTGGGGAATCTTTTTCTGGGGCAGTTCTTCATAGAAGACGAGAGTCTGGATTACGAACTCTTCCGCAGACAGGCAAGAAGGTATGGATTCAACGAAGACGAGTATATAAGGGCGCTGGATAACGTCCCCAGGTGGAGCCGGGAAACTATAGATACTGTGATGACCTTCTACTCAAAGTTCGCAGAAATGGTTTCCACTCTCAGCTTTGCGAATATAAAGCTCGCAAGGACACTCTCTGAAAGAGATAACCTCCTCCAAACTGTAGAAGAAAAGGAGAGCAGGTTCAGAAGATATGTGGAGAGTGCACCCGAGGGGATATTCGTCTCAGACGAGAGAGGCAACTATACCGATGTTAACGAAGCGTCCTGCAGAATCACCGGCTATTCGAGAGAAGAGTTGTTGAATATGAACATGATACAGTTAATTGCTCCCGAGAGCCTTGCTGATGCCAAAGATCATTTCAGAAAGACTGTAGAGACCGGTGAAGCCGAAGGCATAACCTCATTTGTTAAGAAGACAGGCGAGAAGAGATTCTGGAATATCAGGGCCGCGAAGCTCGACGATTCAAGTTTCATAGGATTCACAAGAGACGTAACTGACCTAGTTATGAGTCAGATAGCCCTGAGAAAGTCCGAGGAAGAGAAGGAGCTCATACTCAATACTACAAGGGAAACAATAGTCTATTACGACAGCGATCTCAACATAATCTGGGCAAACAAGGCACTGGCGGAACGTTTTGGAGTAGATGCAGAAGAGTTTATAGGTATGAACTGTAAGGATTTATGGCAACGGGGCAAGAAGTGTGAGGACTGCGTCCTGAGAAAGGCACTCGACACGGGCTCTCAGAAAACTGGAGAGACGACGAGCGGATACGGTACGACTTTCTTTATAAGGGCTTACCCGGTTAAGGATGCCGATGGGAAGATAACCGGTGTTGTTGAACTGTGTGAAGACATAACTGAAAGAAAACAGATATCTAAGAAGCTAGAGGCGGCTTTCGGAGCTCTCGTTCGCGCGGCTTCGGATATTGTGAGCGCTAAGGATCCATACACGGCCGGCCATCAGAAGAATGTGAGTGATCTTGCCGTGGCCATTGGGAAGAAAATGGGTCTGGATGATGAAACCTGTACCTGTCTTAAAGTCTCAGGCCTGCTCCACGATATAGGAAAGATTTCAATTCCGACGGAGATTCTGACGAGACCGGGAAAGCTGAGCGATATAGAGTTCAGTCTCATAAAGGAACACTCGAGAAACGGCTATAACATTCTTAAGGATATAGATCTGCCCTGGCCCGTCGCCGAGATAGTACTGCAGCACCACGAAAGACTCGACGGGTCCGGATATCCGAACGGTCTGAAAAACGATCAAATAAGGCTAGAATCTAGAATAATAGCGGTGGCCGACGTCGCTGAGGCCATAACTTCCCACAGACCCTACAGAGAAGCTCTGGGAATCGAGTTTGCCCTTAATGAGATAAAGAAGAATTCAGGCAGACTGTACGATCCCGCTGTAGTAGCGGCCTGTGTAGATCTGATTGAAGAAGGCTATACCTTCGAGAATTCTTAGACGTTTTCTCTGTATTATTTGGGTCTTGCTTCAAGCTTCCAGTTTACTTTCACTTCGGCCGTGCGTCTGTCTGCGCTGGAATTGGAGAAGTAGACCTTAAGGTCGTACTGGCCGTTGAACGTCACACTGGCTTCTCTTTTTGTCAATCCCCAATCTTCACCTAATCTGAAGACTTCGACTCCGTCTCTTTCCAGTGTGAGATAGGCGCTGTTGTCTTTCATTGCCTTTATTTCAAAACGAATAATGAGAAACTCATCATCAGTCAGATCGAGAGCGACTACACTCTTACCGGAGTCTTTAGGAAACACGGTTCGGCTGTCAAAACCATCGAAACCCGCAAGGGCTAACAGCAGAACTAACGCTGCTACAATACCGGTTAAGGTCATAAGACGCCCGATTTTTATAACACTCAATTCAACTTCCTCCACAAAACCCATCTGTTGAGATTATAACCGAGGTTGCCACGGAAATCTCTAGATTCACTCTTGAAAGAATTACATACTCACTCTGGCATCTCGACGTGATATACTTATCGAAGAGTCTTTAGAGGAGGCGAAAGCCCTATGCTTGATATGATTCAGGCTTACAGGAGAGTAATTCTTGGCGGAATTTCCAGCTCCGTGGGTGAATGCTACCTCGTCGGGCTCTTTTCGGGAGCTTAAACCGCCTTTTTTTAATACGAAGGGCCGTGACGAGAGTCACGGCCCTTAATCTTTGGGAGAGACTTTCGATGAATACAATGGCTAAGAAAATGCAAATGAATATACGAAGGAACTATGTGTTCTCCTTCTTAATGAACCTTAGACTTTCGAGTGGTTTGTGGATGATATACATGGCTTACAAAGGCATGAGTCTTACACAGATAGGAATTCTTGAGGGCGTCTTTCATGTCACTTCGTTGACTATGGAAGTTCCTACTGGATCGATAGCCGATCTCTTTGGTAGAAAGACAAGCAGAACGCTCGGAAGATGCTTATCGCTGTTGAGCATTCTAGTGTTGATAAGTTCCACAGACTTCTTCCGCTTCTTGCTTTTCATGATTCTGGCTGCTCTTTCCTACAATCTGGAATCGGGCTCTGGCGAGGCGCTGGTATATGACTCTCTAAAATATCTGGGAATCAGTGACAAGTATATGCGAGTCCTGGGAAGACAGGAAGCGATATTTCAGTCAGCATCGATTGCTGCCTTTCTCTTGGGAGGTCTGCTTGGAACCTTCAACTATTACCTCGCCTTCTGGACATCGGCGGTGATCATAGCGGTTACAATTGCCTACTCTCTGCTGTTCACTGAACCTCCGATAGATGATATCGAACCGGCAAACAGAAGGAGCATGAGAGGCTTCTGCAGACAGATTATCGATAGCTTCAACATCATAAGAAGAGTGAAAATGGTTGGCTTTCTCATAGTCTTCACACAAACGATACTTGCATTGAGCACCTGCATCTTTTTCTACATGCAGAATTACTGGAAAGGAGAAGGGAGAACTGAATTCGAGATAGGGATCTTTCTGGCCATGGGTTCCTTTGCAGCAGCGATAATGGCGACGAGAGTGCACAGAGTATCTATTTTTCTCAAAGGGAAGCGTCTTCTGGTGCTTCTGCCTCTGATCTCTGTAATATCTATGTGGTTTATAGCTTTTTTCCCTTACAAGATTCCCTTCTTCATTGTGATATCTTTGATTGAAGCGATGCTCTTTGTGGTAAGTAACGATTACATAAATCGTCTTATTCCCTCGCGAAGCAGGGCTACAATAATTTCCTTTGCGAGTATGGCATATAGCATCGTTATGATACTGGTCTTTCCGGTTTTCGGAAGGTTGGCTGACAGCTTTTCTTACAGAATCGCCTTTATGGCATTGGCGGTAGCTGGATCGGTATTATATCTGTCTCTTATACAC
>LVBU01000499.1 GCA_001603185.1 Thermotogales bacterium Thermo_02
AACCGCAGAGCGTAAGACTTGGGAACGCATCCTACGGTGCCTATACATTTGCCGATAACGTAGTGCTCGAAACACTTAGGCTAGTCAAACAGAGCTTTTACAAGCCCCCGGCTTCAGCCGTGGGGTATTTGACCTGATATACCTCCTACTGCACATTCAACGACCGGACACGTACGTAAGGGCCGCCAAAGCTTACAGGTAATGGATACTGCTCCATCTTTCCACAGCCACCAAGAGCGAAGGACAGCATCTTGAACTCCTTTGTCGTCGCATCGATTTCTCCTAGAGTCTTGAAAACGCTTCCGGAAACGACTGCTATCTTTACCGGTTCGGCGATCCTTCCGTTTCTTATCATGAAAGCCTGACTTGGAGCGAGGGTAAAAGTCGACATACCCGAACCGTGATTAAGAGTATCAACGTAAACACCGATCTCAATTCCCGAAAGGAGCTCATCGAAGGAAAGCTCTCCTGGAGCTATGTATGTTGCCGTCATCCTTACTACCGGCTCATACTCAAAATTAACTGCTCTGGCGTTTCCGGTAAGTCCCTCATCAAGAGAAGCGGCCGTTTCAGTGCTGTGCAACCTGCCGGCGAGTATTCCATTCCTTATCAAGTAAGTTTCGCGGGCGCGGGTCCCTTCATCATCAAAGCTGACAAAGCCAACTCCAGGAAGGTTGCCATCATCGATTATCGAGAGATTATCGCTGCCAACCTTTCTGCCGATCTTCCATTCGCTCATCATTGTCTCGTCCCCAAGCATGAAATCGGCCTCGCTCTTGTGGCCGAAACTCTCATGGGCGAAGACGCCTGCCGCTTCCGGCGATAGAACCACCGTGTAATTGCCAGGCACGACAGTCGTCGCGTTTCTTATGAAGTACTCAGAACTGGTGACTCGCTTGCCGATCTCTTCAGATAGCCCTTCTAATACGCTAATCTCGTTTCCTGCAATGTCGAATCGATCCATAAACTGTTCCTTTTCGTGAACCATCTGGTACAGAAGTCGAAAGCCGACCCTCTGATAATCGAAGGTCAACGAAGCGCCTTTACTTGAGTAGAAATCTTTCACGACTCTGTGATCTATATACTGTGCTCTCCAGAACTTGATCAGTTCGTTTTTCAGATGCGGAAAGTAGTTGCGAAGAAGCTCCAGCTTCTTTTCTAGTGGGTAGTTTGAAACGTCTCTTTCGCCATCGAAGTTCAGATAAGTGCCGGTATTGACTTCGAACTTCTCTACGACCGCATTTTTGTCAATGGCCGCATTGCCTTCCGCCATCTGTGAAAGTCTATCGAGTTCTTGCTGTATTGATTTGCAATCGGTTGTGGAGCTGTAATACCAGCGCTTTCCATCAAAGACTCTTATAAAGGCAGCACTGTATCGCTGCTCTTTCATATTGTCTAAATTTCCGAGCGTTACAACGATGTCGCTCTTGAAAACGTTCTCGATTCTCACGTCCGAGTATAAGCCCTCGGGAAACTTGTACATTACACACCTCCTAAAGCTTTGTAAGATAACTTTCTAGCGCAGACCAATAGGGTATTCAGAGACTTCTCTTCAGCAACTCTGTCAGGGTTTCAAGAACCTTGACTCTTGAGTATCTCTTGTCGTTCGATTCAACGATGGTCCAGGGAGCATAAGTTGTTCCCGTTCTAATAAGCATTTCTTCGATTGCGGGTTTATATAACTCCCATTTCTCTCTGTTTCTCCAGTCTTCCGGTGTGATCTTCCAGTTCTTATGTTCATTATCTTCGCGAGCCTTGAATCTTTGAAGTTGTTCGTCCTGGTCTATGTGAAGCCAGAACTTTGCTATGATTACGCCATGATTGTGTAGCTGTTCTTCCATATCGTTTATCTCTCGAAAAGCGCGCGACCATTCATGCTCACTAGCAAAGCCCTCCACCCTTTCGACCAGAACGCGGCCGTACCAGCTCCTGTCGAAAATCGCCAGATGGCCGTCTTTTGGCATATTTACCCAGAATCTCCACAAATAGTGATGAGCCTTTTCCGTATCATTGGGAGCACCTATCGGAATAACTTCATATCCTCGTGGGTCAAGTCTTTCAGTAATACGCCGTATGCTCCCGCCCTTACCCGCAGCATCGACTCCTTCGAAGACGACGACCATAGATCTTCTCTTCTTATAAAGAGTGTACTGGTACTCTCTGAGTTCATCTTGGGCCTTAACCAGTCTCTTGCTGTAATTGCTCTTGCTGATTTTTTTAGAGAGGTCCAGCGAATTCAGTATTGAGGAGCTCGCAGACCACTTTCCAACCGGACTGAAAGCCACGGCCTCTCTTTCGAGAGCCTTTTTTAGAGAGTTCCTTACAGTCTCCATAATCTGAATCGCTGCAAATCTTCTATCTGTAGCCGGAATGAGATACCAGGGAGCACAGGGTGTGTCGCTCGCCTGAAGAATTCTCTCGGTCTTTGCACGAACCTCTTCGTAGTTCTTGTTCTGTTTGAAGTCCTTATCGCTCACTCGCCATGCGGTCGCTGGATCTTCAGATAGCCTTTTCAGGCGTTTCTTCTGTTCTTGCCTGTCTATGTGCAGGAAGAACTTCACTATTGTTGTTCCGGAGTCCGTAAGCAGCTTTTCGAAAGAGTTCAAAGTGTTCAGGTTCAGGCTGATCTCCCTGTCGTCTGAGGGACCTCCTTCATCGATCAGGAGCTTGTACCAGCTTCGGTCGAATATCGCAAGTCTGCCATTTGAGGGTAGCCTCTTCCAGAAACGCCATAGATATGGTCTGAGCAGTTCCTCTTCGCTGGTCTTTGCCATAGTAAAGACCTTGAATCCTCTCGGATCGAGAGGCAGAATTAGACTATTAATTGCGGTCCCCTTACCGGCAGCTTCCCATCCTTCAAAGAGTATAAGCACAGGTATCGCCTTCTCTTTGATTTCACGCTGAAGAAATCCGAGTTCAGACCAGATAAGTTTCAGCTTTCTTGAGTATTCATCGCGAGACAGTTTTGAGGTAAGATCAAGTTTTTCGAGCATGATCACTTCTCCAAATAGTGTTTCATTTCATAAGCTTCGTGCACCGGATTCAAGACCAGCATAGTGCTGAAATCGGAAAGCAGATCCTTATAGACGCCTGTCTTCATGAACTCGTCGGCGAAACTCTTGTCTTCCCACATTCCAACTGCGATCGCTCTGCCTGAAGGAGAAGTCATAATGAAGCCCCGAATAAAACCCTTCTGTAATACAGCTCTCTCAAGAACTGCCTTTCTCCAGATCTCGCAGGCGCTTTCCAGAGAGCCTTCGACAAAATGATACTTCATCGTCGCAACATACATGCCTGTCACCTCCATTTCGTGATTCCATTTTACAGGTTTGCCCACGCGCTTGGGAGATAGTGACAGAGAGTTGCCATTACTTTCTGTATGTGTTGTCTATGTGAACCACTACTTTAGCACACTCATATCCTAGAATACTGGAGAGCTTGTCACTCCGTACTCCCTTTATAAGGTCGGTTTCATGTGAACTGAAATTGCAGATTCCTCTGGCGATCTCGCCGTCTTCAACTGTCGATATGCTAATAACATCTCCCTGAGAAAAGACGCCGTTCACTTCTTCAACTCCAACTGCAAGCAGGCTCTTACCTCGCTTTATAGCGGTAACCGCGCCTTTGTTCACCACAAGCGTTCCTCTGGGCGTAGATAGAAAGCCGATCCAGGTTTTCCTGGCGCCGGGCGAGAACTCTCTTTGTGGAAAGAGAGTACCCACACTCTCTCCGCGGATGAAAGAAGTAATGTTGGATAACCGTCTTCCATTACAGATGCAGCACCTGATTCCAGAGGCAGAAGCTCCTCTTGAGGCCCTTATCTTAGTACTGATTCCTCCTGTTCCCCAGCTGCTACCGGTCATTGATTTAAGCTTCTCCGTACTGTCGAATACAGGTATGATATTCCCTTCTTCATTGTATATACCATCTACAGTTGACATGAGTACCAGATAGTCGGCCTTCCAGCCTATTGCGAACATCGCTGCCAGTATGTCATTGTCTCCAAACATTATCTCTTCAGTTGAGGTCGTATCGTTCTCGTTCACAATGGGTACCAGATCCATCTCAAGCAAACCTATAAGCGTGTTTCTAAGGTTCAGGAAACGCTTTCTGTTACCGAAGTCGTCGCGGTTAACAAGTATCTGAGCCACCTTATTACCGAAGAGCTCAAATACAGTCTCATATAGCTTCATCAGTTGAACCTGTCCGGCCGCGCACAGGGCCTGTTTCATATAGAGATCCGGCCCGACATTCCTGCCGTTCAAGTATCCAAAACCCGCTGCCTTTGCCCCGGAAGATACCAGAACAACTTCATGGCCAAGAGATTTCAGGTGAACAATCTCTCTGACGAGTTCGGTTACATAAGTCTTGTCTATCTCGCCGCCCTTTTTCACCAGAAGGTTTGAACCAACCTTCAATACTATCTTTGCCATTATTCTCTCACCTGGTAGTCGCCAAGAACAGTGTATTTGTAACTTGTGAGCTCTCTCAGACCGAAAGGACCTCTTGCATGAAGCTTCTGAGTGCTGATGCCGATCTCGCTTCCGAAACCGAATTCTCCCCCATCGGTAAAACGAGTTGATGCGTTCACATACACGACTGCCGAATCGATTGCATTCAGAAAGTATCTGGCGTTCGAATAATCTTCGGTCAGGATAGCCTCTGAATGATGCGAGGAGTATCTTTCTATATGGTCTATAGCTTCGTGGACATCTTTCACAACCTTCACGGCCATAATTAGATCAAGGAACTCCATATAAAAATCCTCTTCAATTGCCGGCAGCATTTCTGCATACTTTCTGGATCTTTCGCAGCCACGAAGTTCAACGCGCAGTTTGGAAAGCACACCTTGAAGCTGAGGAAGAAAGGCCCCCGCGATTTTTTCGTGTACCAGAACCGTCTCCACGGCATTGCATGTCCCCGGTCGCTGAGTTTTGGCATTCACAATTATGTCTATTGATTTTGCGAAGTCGGCACTGTGATCAACGTATATGTGACAATTACCGGTCCCGGTTTCTATCACAGGAACTGTAGAGTTTTCCACAACGAACTTTATAAGACCGGCTCCGCCTCGCGGAATAATGAGGGATAGATACTCTCTCATCTTCAGCATTTCCGATACTGCCTCTCTCGAAGTATCTTCAATAAGTTCTACACACCCTTCAGGAAGTCCAGCGATCGATAATCCGCTATTTATGGCCATTACTATGGCTTTGTTCGAGTTTAGCGCATCGCTGCCTCCCTTGAGGAGAACTGAATTCCCTGCCTTGAATGCGAGGATAGAAGCGTCGACTGTTACGTTTGGTCTCGACTCGTAGATTATTCCTATCGCTCCCAAAGGCACTCTCTCTCTAGATATTCTCAAGCCGTCTTTCTGTACCCAGGTTACGTCAACTTCGCCCACGGGATCGTTCAACAGCATCACATCATGACAGGCTTTTATCATGCCGTCGATTCTTGAGGAATTTAGTGATAGCCTATCAACAAGCGATTCTCTAATACCTTTGCTTCTGGCAGTGGAAACATCATCTGAATTTGCCTTTAGAATACTTTTCCTGTTGTCTTCAATAGCCTTTGCAATGGCTTTTAAGGCAGCGTTCTTGCTATCTGTACTTGCAAGTCTCAGCATCTTTGAAGCTTCAAGAACCCTGGAGCCTTTGGCTCTAAGCACGCTCATTTCTCTACCCCCTCGTTTTCTCGCCTTTCATACTATTCTTCGCCAAAGAGTCGATAATCCTATCTCAAAGATTCCTAGCCGTCGAGTTCGGCGTTGATCTCCTTAGCCCTGAGATATGTATCGAAAAGAGCTTTCATTATAGTTCCCCTTAGACCTTCCCTTTCCAGGGAATAGATGCCCTCAATCGTCGTGCCTCCAGGAGAAGTCACAAGGTGTCTGAACTCTCCGGGATGACTTCCCCTCACGCGCAGAAGTTCAACCGAACCGCCAAGCGTACCGAGAATCAATTCTCTTGAGACATCGTATGAAAGACCCATCTTTAATCCCACATCTATCAAAGACTCTACTATGACAAAGACAAAGGCGGGACCGCTTCCACTGAGGGCAGTAACCGCAGCAAGGTCCTTTTCTCTTACCTCAACGATATCTCCCATGGTTTGGAGAATCCTTCTGATATCACCTAACTCCAGCATGGAAAGAGCAGCAGAGGGAGAAAAACCAGTTACACCTTTGCCAATAGCACTTGGAACGTTCGGCATTATCCTTGCTATCTTTCTAAGACCAGTCTCCTTTGCAATTCTGTTTATCTGGATGCCCGTTATCGTACTTATGATTACGGGAGAATTCTCGATTCCATTTTTGATACTGGCAAAGAGTTCCATACTGTCTTGAGGCTTTACGGAGAGTATTACATAAGAGCAGTTCTTTAGCACATCTTTGGCATTGGAAACTACTACTACTCTATCCGACTGTGAAGAGATATGTGCTAGCTTCTCAGGAAATCTGTCCATCAGGTACAGAGACTCAAGAGCTTCACATTTCTCAATTAAGCGATTTGCAAATATCCCCCCGATATTTCCGACTCCAATAATACCAATATTCATTATACCCCTCCTGCAATTCTTAATAGAAACCAACTACTCCA
>LVBU01000500.1 GCA_001603185.1 Thermotogales bacterium Thermo_02
CTACTGGTTTCTTTGGTTTATAGTAGCATACTTCTTTCTTCAAAAGCAAATCTTGGCACTACAACATAGTAGAAACCAGAGAGTCAGACCAAGAACCGGGATCTTGATGTAAAATACTTCAGACGGAATAGACAATGCAGATGCGAGAAGATTCTTTTTGAGGATTGCAAAGCAGCAGAATCGATTATGTAAGATTACCAAGACAAGATATTCGGATCACGGCATAGGTCTTCGAAAAGGAGGTTGTTTGAGATGAAAGTATTTTCTGTACTCGGGAGTCCAAGAAGAAAGGGGAACACTTCCGTTGTTCTCGAGAGATTCCTTCAAGGTATTCGTGAGAATCATGTGGGAGTTGAAGAATGTGTTGTGTTTCTTCACGAGAAGAGCATAAAACCCTGTATGGCTTGCGATAGCTGCAAGACCGGAACGAAAACCTGTGTGGTTGATGATGACATGCAGCGACTTTACGGGGAAGTGAAGAAAGCGGATCTTATCGTATTTGCCACACCGATCTACTGGTGGAATATGTCTTCTCAGCTCAAGACCTTTCTCGACAGGCTTTATGCACTGGATTACGAAAACGACTTTCGGAACAAGAGATTCGTATTACTAATGACTTATGGTGGTGAAGACCCCAATTCAGGAGCACTCCTTCTCGAAAAGAGTCTGAGAGAAGTTTGTGAGTTTCTCGCTATGGATTTCGCCGGAAGCTTTGGACTCTGCAGTGAAAACCCATCCGAGCAGAATGACAAATTGATAGAGGAAGCTTACAAGCTAGGAAAAAAGCTCTGAATTCTCTTAGACAGCTATAGACAATTGAGCTGGAAGGTCCATCTTCCCTCCAGACGGTACGTATAATATAAGTTTCAGAGTCTTTTGGTAGTACTACTCTGGCATTCCTTCTTTCAACCGGAGAAGTTCTTGTTCCGTAATAGACATACTTCTTCATTATCAAGGACAGTACATCTATGAAGTTTAGAGAACGATCACGAACAGGGTGTAATGATTATCGTCGCTGACAGCATAATTGAAACTATGGCTTCTGCTGCGGTTTCCAAAGAAGTTTCATGTCTATCATGCTGTATTAAGCTTCATCCATCGACCTACAGCTTGAAAGTCTAATGAATTCCTTTACATCCGATCTCATTATCCGCACAAATCTTCCAACCTTGAACGACTTCAGAGCTCCCTTCTTCAGAAGCGCCTGAATGCTTTTTTCATCGACCTTAAGATAATCCGCTAGCTCTTTCGTTGTCATTGCTTCGTCTTTGTCTGCGTTTAAAACAATGCTTATATCAGCTTCTATCTCTCCCCTGTTATTAACGTTGATCTTCAGTTCGAGTCTTTCCCATTGCTTGCTGACTGTGGTTAGAAGCTGCGTTATCTCAGTAATTCTTTCGAGAAGAGACGCTCCCATGTTTGCTACCGGTTGACCGGATACAGAATTGCTTTGACTTTGCACTTCACACCTCCAGATTTCGGGATATACATCAATTAGAACACACCACTGACACAGACCGGTACTATAAAGGCACCTAAGATATCGCTTTCGATTAACTGATATCTCCGTCAAAGGGCCTATGTGGAAAGGATCCCGCAGCATTTCGTTTAGTGACAGAGCTCTTCTTCGTAAGAGCTCTCCGATAGGCTCCTTCCAAGATCGAGAACCGAAGAGAATTGAATTTGCCGCTTCCAACTCTGTCTGTGCGTCTATTCCAAAAAAATCTCTATGAGAGTGCTTCTCATATTACCTTCCTGTCTGCATATAGATTCCTCCAAACAGAACTATAAATTCGCTTGAGAGTTATTTATTGTAATTATGACAT
>LVBU01000501.1 GCA_001603185.1 Thermotogales bacterium Thermo_02
ACCATTGGGGGTCAAAGCGAGGAGGTGGAACAGAGGTAAGGGGTATGAGGTTAGAGGTAAGACAAACCGAGAGAGCTCGAGACGTTCGCTACGCTCACGAGAAGGCGAGAATCTTTTCGTCATCCTGTAGTGCTCCTATACTGTCATCCCGGACCCCGATCCCGTCATCCCGTAGTGTTCTTATACGGGATCTCGTTCCTTGGAACCGCCAGTTGCTCGTGGACCAGATGTAAGGGGTATGAGGTTAGAGGTAAGAAAACCAAGATCTCTTCGCTCTTCAGATTTNNAACGTGGACGCGAAGCGTCGGAACGAGGAACAAAGCTCCTAGCTCTGGAACGCTCTCCCGCTCTTTCCAAGGACGGGTCCACGATCTGGGACGACGGACGCTGGACGGCTTTTCAGCTTTTCATGGTCTTCTCGGAGGGTGGACGGACAACGGTGAACGTCTCTCCCGCTCTTCTGGCCTCTCGCCTCAGGGTCTCCGTTTACCGCTTTCGTACTATTCGTCGATGCTATAATTTGATATACACTTTCATCAGCAACAAAAGGAGGGAGCAGGCATGATAATTGTCTCAAAAGAAGAGCTGGTAGCCTTCAAAAAGCTTGATCTCTTGTATAAAGCAAATCTTCTGAAAGAGCAGCTCGAAAAGCTGGAGCGAAAACACGATTGTTCCTTGGAACAGTTTATAACTCTGGTTAACGATTCAGATGAAGACTACCAATTGTGGGACGACCTAATTGAATGGGAGGCATGTCAATCTGCCTTCGCAGAAGTCAGCTCTCTGGTGGAGAGGATCAATGCAGAGGATATTGAAGTTCGTTGAGAAATCCTCGCTTGTAGAAGAGTTCAAGGTTCATGACTTCAAAACAGGTGAAGGGTTTGCTTACATAAAACTCCGGTTCGCTCTCAAGAGCACACACCCCGTCGGCAGGAGCATGCCGCCACCCCTCTCGAGAGGGGATCTAGATCAAAAGCGGATGAGCGGCGTTTTGGTGCCTTCTCGGAGGACGGTGAACGGTTCTTTCGCTCTTCTCGTTCTTACCAGACTCGAAACCCCAGACCCGTCTCGTCTTCTCTCCTCTCCTCTCTCTCCTTCTCTCTTCTCTTCTCGTGAAAATGGGGACAGACGGGCTTTTGACGTCTGTCCCTTATTTTCGCGTCTCTCTTAATCTCGTACTTTCGATACTCGTCTCGCCCTCTCTCCTCTTCTCGTGCTCTCGATGTTCTTCTCCCGTTCTCCAAGGACGGGGTTTCAGCTTTTCATGCTCTTCTCGGAGGTGGACGGCGGACGGAGAACGGATTCTTGCTCTTCCCGCTCTTTCGAAGGACGGGTCCACGCTCTGGGACGAAAGACGAAGGACGGCTCTTGCGCTTTTCATGCTCTCCGCGGCTTTTCAGCTTTTCACGTTCTTCTGGCTTTGCTGAGGGTAACTCGAAAGATGTTCTTTCCATCAAGGTATTCGAAGTCCAGCTTTGAAGCATGAATTTGAAGGACGGATCTGATAACTGTAAGCCCTATACCGTGGCCTTCAGGGCCGTTGCTTTTGGTCTGGTTTTCCGATTCGCCTACAAAGGCTTTAGAGCCCTCATTAACTGTCTCCAATAG
>LVBU01000048.1 GCA_001603185.1 Thermotogales bacterium Thermo_02
CCAGAAGAGTATTACCGGATTCTGGATAGAGCGAACAGTCTTCAGAAGAATATAAGTTACGAGTTTGTCAGAAAACTTGGTATGGAAAAGGACATCGTTGAAGCCTTTGTAGATGTCAAAAAGATCTTCGGGGCGCTAATCGGGGTGACTGTGGATAGCGGACTCTTCTATCAGCAGGCTTTCAGCGAGGACGGAAAGATGATCCATGCCCTGAGATTTTATTGAGGTGATTTTATGTCGATTCTTGGAAAGCTTTTCGATAAAAACAAGATGCTCTTGAAAAAATACGAGAAGATAGTCGCGCAAATAAACGCTCTTGAAGAGGAAATAAGCGGCCTGAAGGAAGATCAGTTTCCCGTCAGAACGGAGGAACTGAAGAAGAGGATTGCCGAAGGCCAATCGCCGGACTCGTTAATTCCAGAAGCCTTTGCTCTGGTAAGGGAGGCGGCGAGACGTACCGTCGATATGAGACCGTTCGATGTTCAGTTGATGGGAGCCCTCTCTCTCAATGAAGGAAAGATAGCCGAGATGAAGACGGGTGAAGGTAAGACTCTGGTCGCGACGATGCCGCTGTATCTGAATGCGTTATCTGGCAAAGGGTGCCATCTTGCCACCGTAAACGATTATCTGGCAAAGAGAGACGCGGGCTGGATGGGACCGGTTTATGAGTACCTCGGCATGAAGGCGGGCTTTATACAGGCCAACATGGACCCTTCGCTCAGAAAGGAAGCCTATGATTGCGACATAACCTACGGAACGGCAAACGAGTTCGGTTTCGATTATCTGAGAGATAACCTGGTCTATGATCTGCAAAACAAGTCTCAGCGAGGGCACAATTTCGTAATCGTCGACGAAGCCGACTCTATACTCATAGACGAGGCGAGGACCCCTTTGATAATCTCCGGACCGGCAGAGGACTCCTCTAATCTCTACAGGCAGTTCGCCTTCTTCGCCAAGAGATTCCAGATCGATAAGGACTTTCTTCTCGATGAGAAAGACCGGACCATTACCCTCACCGACGAAGGCATAGCCAAGGCCGAAAAGCTGCTGCAGATAGATAACCTCTACGATCCGAACAACTATGACTATATCTTCCATCTTCTGAACGCGCTGAAGGCGAGCACTCTCTACAAGAGAGAAGTCGATTATCTCGTGACCCCTGAGGGAGAGGTCGTTATAGTCGACGAGTTTACCGGGAGGCTCCTACCGGGAAGAAGATACTCCGAAGGGCTTCATCAGGCCATAGAGGCAAAGGAGAATGTGCAGATCAGACAGGAGTCGATTACCTTTGCGACGATCACCTTCCAGAACTATTTCAAACTGTACGACAAAGTCTCGGGTATGACGGGTACTGCTGCCACGGAAGAGTCGGAGTTTATCTCGATGTACAACACTTCCGTTGCCGTGATTCCGACAAATCAGAAGGTAGTCAGGGAAGACAAGGAAGACCTCATATACAAGTCCAGGGACGAGAAATACGAGGCGATAATAAACGAGATCGCGACGAGATACGAGAAGGGGCAGCCGGTTCTTGTAGGGACCACTTCTATAGAGAAGAGTGAGTTACTGAGCAAGATGCTTCAGAAGAAGGGGGTTCCTCATGAGGTCCTGAACGCCAAGTATCACGAGCGCGAAGCGGAAATCGTAGCGAAGGCCGGAAACAAGAAGACGATAACTATCGCTACGAACATGGCCGGAAGAGGAACCGATATAAAACTGGAAGAAGGTGTTGTCGAACTCGGCGGGCTTTACGTTCTCGGAACGGAGAGACACGAGAGCAGGAGAATAGACAACCAGCTAGTAGGTAGGTCTGGAAGGCAGGGTGACCCGGGCGAATCCCGTTTCTTCCTTTCCACTGAGGACGATCTTCTCAGATTGTTCGGCGGAGAGAGGATGCAGTCTATAATGACGACTCTGAAGATAGAGAAGGGTCAGCCGATAGAACACTCTCTTCTGAGCAGGATAATCTCCTCAGCCCAGAAGAAGATCGAAGGTATACACTTTGAGATAAGAAAGAGGCTGTTCGAACTCGACTCGGTGATGGACCAGCAGCGAAGCGCTATATACGCTCACAGAGACTGGGTTTTGAAGGGCGAAGAGATCGACTCGAATATCCACGAAATAATCGACGACGTCGTTGAGAGAAGACTCGAGGATCTTCAGGAGGTCCCTTCCTTTGAGGAAATGAAGACTTCATTTGCGTTTCTTCCTCAGGAGAGACTCCCGCGCTTGAAGAGTTTGAAGACGATTCCAGAACTGAGAGATACTGTCATAGGATGGATGAGAGAGATCTACGAAGAGAAGAAGGTGGCCTTCGGCGAGGAATTTCCTCAGGTGATAAAGTTTGTGATGCTCAGGATGATTGACGAAAAATGGCGCCGACACCTGGAAGCCGTCGATCACCTCAAGGACTCTGTGGGACTGAGGGCTTACGGCCAAAAAGATCCTGTGATAGAATTCAAGAAGGAATCTTATCTTCTCTTCCAGCAACTAACTGATTCTCTTTACGATGATATAGCCAGTGCGCTCGTGAGAATCGTAAGAATAGACAGCGAGAAGGCACAAAAACGTGCCGACAAGGAGTTCAGGGATCTCCAGGCCGTCCATTCGGAGTTCAACGCTGCCGGAGACAAGAAGACCGAGGCGGGCGCCAAAAAGAAGAGCACGAAGAGGTTCAAGGTCAAAAGGTAGCTACGGAGGTGTCGTTTGCTAAGCTATGAAACAAACTCAAAGATCCAGGAACTGAAGGACAAGTTCGAATCGATAAGAGGAACACTGGATCTTGAAAGAATGCAGGAAAAACTCAAGGAAATAGAGGCCAGGATGAGCGAACCGTCTATATGGAACGATCAGAGGGAAGCTTCCAGGCTAGGTAAAGAGGCGCAGTCCTTCCGGGAGACTCTTGAAATGTTAAGGGATGTCGAAGCCGTATTCGAAAACATAGACATCGCAGTCGAACTCTCTTATGAAGACGAGAGTTATTTAAACCATGTGGAGGAACTCGTCAGGGACGCTTCGAAAAAAGTGCGAGACTTCGAGTTGACTATACTGCTCGGCGGACCGTACGATAACAGCAATTGTTTCGTGTCGATCCATCCGGGTGCCGGTGGTACTGAATCGCAGGACTGGGCAGCCATGTTGATGCGCATGTATCTGAGATGGGCCGAAGCGAACAGGTATAAGATCACGATTGTAGACGAGTTGCCCGGAGATGAGGCTGGAATAAAGAGCGTGACCCTGAATTTCGCAGGTCCGCACGCATATGGTAAGTTGAAGTATGAAGCCGGAGTGCACAGACTCGTGAGAATCTCTCCCTTCGACGCAAACCACAGGAGACATACTTCCTTCGCCTCGGTCAGCGTCTTTCCGGAGATGGAAGATCTTCCCGAACTGGAGATACGACCCGAAGAACTCAAGATAGATACTTACCGCTCCGGAGGAGCCGGAGGCCAGCATGTCAACAAGACTGATTCTGCAGTCCGTATAACTCATCTGTCGACCGGTATTGTAGTCGCCTGTCAGACGGAGAGGTCCCAGCACCAGAACAAGGCGAACGCCATGAAGATGCTGTACGCAAAACTGTACGAAATCGAACTGGAAAAGAAAAGGGACGAGAAGATGAAGTTGATGGGAGACCAGAAGGATATTTCCTGGGGCAATCAGATAAGGTCGTACGTCTTCCAACCATATACTATGGTAAAAGATCACCGGACCGAGATGGAGACCGGAAACATTCAGGCGGTCATGGATGGCGAGATAGACGAGTTTCTAGAGAAGGAACTTGTGTTCTTTTCGGCCATAGAAAAATCCCTTGAATAATTTCTTTGGAAGAGTTTGACATTGCTTGTAGAAAAATGTTATTATTCCTAATGAGCGGAGTGAATTAGTTGTCAAGGCAATATGACGAACACCACAGGAGCGTCTTTATTCACGAAGCGCTCCATTATTTGCTTTCTAAGCAAGAAAGCGGTTTGTACTTTGATTGTACCGCTGGAGAAGGTGGCCATATAAGAGCTATTCTTGAGGCCACCAATGGTCTGTCTAGAGTCGTTGGGCTCGACATAGACCCCGAGGTTCTGGAATTAGCGGAGCGGAACCTGAAGGATTTTCAGGGATGCTTCCAGCTCTTCAACAGATCTTATGTTGATTTTGAAGATGTACTCAAACAGCTCGGTATTGCAAAGGTAGATGGCTTTTTACTGGATGTCGGTGTATCTACTTTTCAGCTGAAGTCTCAGGGAAGAGGTTTTTCGTACGAAGTAGACGAGAGTCTCGATATGCGGATGGATCCTTCCAGGGGAATGACGGCTGCAGAGGTGGTAAACAGTTATCAGGAAAAGGAGCTTGCGCGGATCATTTTCGAATATGGCGATGAGAAGCGCTTTGCCCGCAGGATAGCCAGAAGCATAGTGTCCAGGAGGCCGTTTTATTCTACTTTCGATCTAGTAAACGCAGTGAAGCGTGCGATACCAGCGGAGGAAAGGTACAGGCGTAAGAAGCATTTTGCGACCAGGACCTTTCAGGCAATAAGGATTGAAGTCAACAGTGAGCTGGACAACATCGAAAGGACTCTAAGGAGGCTTCCTGAATATCTGAATCCAGGCGGTCGTATTGTAATTATTTCTTTTCATTCCTTAGAAGACGGTATCGCAAAAAGAGTGTTTAGGGAGAAGATGGACTCAGAGCTGAAGATTCTAACGAAGAAACCGATAATGCCGTCGGAAGAGGAAATTGAACTCAATCTAAGAGCAAGAAGCGCAAGGTTGAGGGCAGCGGAGCGGATTTGAAGGGAGGAACATCTCGTGCAAGTCATCACAGCGAAGCGGAAGCCGCTAGTTCGCGAGGGCGATCGTACCCTGGCAAGTAGCGACGTAAGGGGGTTATTTGTTTTCTTGCAGATCTTTGTAATTTTTCTTTCCCTGGCAGTTTCTATCGCACTTCCATTCTATTTCGGCAATGAGACCGATAAAACTTCTGAATTGGCAAGACAAAGAGAGCAGAGCCTAACGGTTATGAAATCTCGCCTTGAAGATGTGACGCGAGAGATTTCTTATCTGCAAACTGTCGTGGGAGTAAGGGCTGAAAAGTAAAGTTATGTGAGGTGTTCTAGATTAAAAAACTCACCAGCAGAGTCTTTTTGTTGTATTTTCTTTTGATACTCTGTGTGGCAGTATTTGCTGTCAGGGCCGGTTATTTCTCGCTATTCACGGAACCCGACCTGCCGGTGATACTTGGCGTCAACCGTATTCCTTCACTGCGAGGGTCGATTTATGATTCTCAAGGAAGGTTGCTGGCAAGTGATTCGATTATTTACGAAGCATGGCTCGACCTCAGTTACTTGAGACTCTCCGCTTCAACAGAACAGCTCGACAGAATCTTGAAGAACATAGAACTTGCTTTCGGAATCTCCTATGAAAGACTTCTCGATAGCGTTCAAAGCACCAGGAATTTTCTTCTTCTCGGAACTTCTCCGACAAATGAAGAGATGCTCAGAAGGATCACTCCCCTGACCAGAAAATACATATCCCTGGAAATGCAGAGAGAGAGATTGGCCTTTATGGAGTATGGCCTCGACAGGATAATCGGTTCGCTTGACAAGAGCGGGCTGCCTTTGAATGGCATAGAACTCCAGTATGACGATATCCTCTCGGGAAAAGCAGATGGAGTTATTCGTCGAACACTTATGAGTGTAAAGAGGGAAGAACCTACTAACGGAAATGATATTTACCTTTCAATAAATGTGGATACACAGAAGATGGTCTATGAGGAACTGCACAGAACGGTCGAAAAGCATGACGCCGATGGTGGGCTCGCTCTGCTCATGGAGAGTAAGACAGGAAAGGTTGTAGCCTATGCGGGAACGTACAACTGGGACCTCGGTTTGATGGGTGTCTTCGAGCCCGGTTCTTCAATAAAACCTCTCTTCTACTCTCTAGCGTTGAGTGTGGGCGCTATAAACGAAGAGATGACGTTTGACTGTACGGGTAGAATACAGCCAGTTCCCGGGCTAAACATAATTATCAGGGACGTCGAGGGTGAAAGGCACGGGGTTCAGACTTTCAGAGAAGCGTTGGTAAACTCGTGCAACGTCGCCACTGTCCAGATAGGTGGAAAGCTGCTGAGTACTCTTGGAAAGCAAGACATGTATTCGGCAATCGTGGAGATGGGATTTGGAAGGTTGTCCGGTGTCGATCTGCCCGGCGAGACGGCGGGTCTGCTCCAGAGGGCCAACGAGTGGTCCCTGATATCGCCCTTCCAGTTCCCGATAGGCCAGGGTCTGGGTGTGAATATCTTCCAGATAGTGAAGGCCCTTAATATCTTCCCATCTGGCGGTCAGCTGATCACGCCCACTTTCGCCAGGGCAATAAGGTATGAAGACAGCTTCGTGAATATTCCCAAGAAAGTCGAAGGGACGCTGTTTTCACCACAGCTAATCGCGACAATGCTTCCCGTGCTTGAGACTGTCGTAACCGATGGAACGGGAAAGCTGGCCAGAGTAGATGGTATAAGAATCGCCGGAAAGACGGGAACGGCACAGAAGGCTGGCGTCGGCGGCTATAACGATGAGACTTACTATGCGATATTCTACGGCTTCTTTCCGGTGGAAGATCCCGTATATACATTATATATAGTTATAGACACTCCAAAGGCCGGCATTTACTACGGTGGTTTCATTGCCGCCCCGCTCTTCTCTTCGATAGTGAAAAAGCTTTACAAGATCGATGTCGAGGAAGAAAAGTACGAAGGTGTCTATGCCTGGAAGATGCCCGATCTTACAGGCTACTCGCTCAGAGACGTTAGCGAAGTAGCCGGACTCTACGGTATCGAAACCCTAGTTATAAACGGTTCAGGACAGGTCATAAAGCAGTTTCCTGATATAGGCCAGCCTCTGGAAGATTTCATTGAAGTATGGTTAGGAGTTGACGACGGCAATGCTCTATGAACTCGCAGGTGACAGTCAGGTTCTCAAGGAGTTCTTCATTTCTGAAAGGGTCGGAAAGTACCACCGTCTGAGTACGGACCACTCAGACAAAGAGGCCAAGCTCGCCGCTCTGATATCGGCTTCAAGTATGTTTGGAGGAGATGCGGTGCTTCTGGAAGGTTTCTCGAGCTGGAAAAAGGACGAGAAGAAGGCGACTGTAGAATTGCTATCGAATTTGCCAGCTTCAGTGGACGTGTTTGTCGATGGCGAACTGGGATCCAAACACTCAGGAGAGAGAGTTGTCTTTTCGCTTCCAAAACCCTGGGAAGAGGAGAAGTGGATAGACCACGGGCTGAAAATCGCGGGTGCTATGAAGTTGAAGGCTTCAAGGGGTTCTCTCAGAACGCTGCTCCATAGAATCGGGCAAAATGAGTTCCGTCTTTTAAGGGAATTGGAGAAGCTGTGTAACCTTACCGACAGTGTAACGGAAGATCTGGTAAAGAAGTATGTTTCACAGGATCTCGAGGTTGAAGTCGAAGCTCTGGCCTTTGAGTTTCTGGAGAACGGGCGATCGTTTCTTCAAGGTCTGGACTCTTCAAGAATGGCCTTTCCTTTCTTCTCTACTGTTCTGGCCAGGATAAGTATCGAGATTGGAGTTGTAAAAGAGCACAGGAAGAGCCCTTTGCCTTTGAACTGGAAAGAGATAAAGGAGCTTTCCGAACTCACCGGAATATCTTCATCAAGAGTATCTAGAATTGTCGGTTTTACCTTCTCCGGTTCGAAAGAAAAGAGAAGCGATCTTTCCGAACTCCTCAGTTTCGAAAGACTATTCGTTCTGCTTTCAAAGTTGCAGAAACTGGATGAGGATATAAAGGGGGGCAAGATAGATCAATCTATCGCCTTTTTCCTTCTCAACGACCCCTCTTACAAATAGCAGGTAAACCTTCTGTAAAATTATATCCCACTTCGTCCTTAAAAAGAGGCTTCAATTGACAGCGAAGGCTGGCCATTGTACAATTGCATTCGGCAAAATGTTTGGAAGGAGGCGAATCGCTACCAGATGCCCACAATAAATCAACTAATCAGACATGGAAGAAAGCAACTGAAGCAGAAATCAGCTTCTCCGGCTTTAGAGAATAATCCTCAAAAGCGCGGTGTTTGTGTTAGGGTCTCTACTATGACACCAAAGAAGCCAAACTCCGCTCTCAGAAAGATCGCAAGGGTACGTCTCTCTAATGGCACTGAAGTGACGGCTTACATCCCCGGTGAGGGGCATAATCTTCAGGAGCACTCCGTCGTACTCGTTAGAGGCGGAAGGGTCAAGGATCTTCCCGGTGTTCGCTACAAGATCATCAGAGGCACGCTCGACGCTGAAGGTGTAGCAAACAGGAAACAGTCCAGAAGCCTTTATGGTGCGAAGAGACCCAAGAAATGAGGAGGCAAGCCTAAATGAGAAGACGTCAGGCTGAAAAGCGAGAAGTAGTACTTGATCCAATTTACAACGACGCCGTTGTAACGAGGCTCATCAACAAAATTATGATCGGAGGAAAGAAGAGCAAGGCCGAGATGACAGTCTACGGAGCCCTTGAATCGCTTTCCGAGAAGACAAAGCAGCCCCCGATGGAAGCTTTCAAAAAGGCCATAGCCAATGTTAGACCTCTTCTTGAAGTAAGGCCTAGAAGAGTCGGAGGGGCTACTTATCAGATTCCCTTTGAAGTTCCTGAAAGAAGGGCTGTATCACTCGCTATAAGATGGATAGTTGCGTCTGCACGTTCAAAGTCAGGCAAGCCTCTCAAAGAGAAACTGGCTCTAGAATTGATAGACGCTTACAACGGTCAGGGCAATGCCGTAAAGAAGAGAGAAGACATTCATAGAATGGCGGAGGCTGGGAAGGCGTACGCTCACTTTAGATGGTAAGCTCCTTTTTGCAGGAGGATAGATAGTGAAAGAGAGAATTACAACCCTCGAAAAGACCAGGAACATAGGAATAATGGCTCACATAGATGCCGGCAAGACTACGACTACCGAGCGTATTCTCTTTTATAGCGGAGAGAACTATAAGCTTGGCAGCGTGGACGAGGGCACTGCGACCATGGACTGGATGGATCAGGAGAAGGAAAGAGGAATCACTATCACTTCTGCGGCAACGACCGCCTTCTGGAGAGACTACAGGATTAACATTATCGATACACCCGGACACGTTGACTTTACCATAGAAGTCGAAAGATCTCTGAGGGTTCTTGATGGAGCGATAGCGGTTTTCGATGCCCAGGCTGGAGTTGAACCACAGTCTGAAACCGTCTGGAGGCAGGCCGATAAGTATAAGGTCCCGCGCATAGCATTTATGAACAAGATGGACAAGATCGGGGCCGACTTCAAAGCCGCTATGGGGACGATGGTCACGAAGCTGAAGGCCAATCCCGTTGCGATTCAACTACCTATTGGTTCTGAGTCTAGTTTTGAGGGAATCATAGATCTTTTGAGCATGCAGGCCGTCCGCTGGTTTAACCAGGACGGGACGGAGTATGGTTTCGATTTGATACCTGAAAGTCTTCTGGAAGCTGCAGAGGAAGCAAGAGAAGACCTGATAATGCATGCTGCAGAATTTGATGAAGAGTTAATGGATCTTTATCTAGAAGACAAAGAGATTCCGGCCGAGAGGTTGAAGTCGGCAATAAGGAAGGGTACGCTTTCTGGAGGGTTGACACCCGTTCTCTGCGGGACTGCATTCAGGAACAGGGGAATTCAACCCCTTCTCGATGCCGTGGTCGATTACCTGCCCTCTCCCAGAGACCTTCCGCCCGTAATTGGTGAGGTTTTAGATCGCGAAGAAAGCGTCGAGATCTGGCCGGACGAGAATGGACCTCTGGTCGCGCTGGCCTTCAAGATTATGGTCGATCCTTTTGTCGGTAAATTAACCTTCCTGAGAGTCTACTCTGGTTCTCTGGAAAAGGGATCATATGTAATGAACAGCAGCAAGAATCTGAAGGAAAGGATCTCCAGGCTTCTCTTTATGCATGCCGATAAGAGAGAAGAGGTCGATTACATAAGAGCAGGAGATATAGTGGCCGTTGTTGGCTTGAGAAATACGATGACCGGTGAAACAATCATAAATGGTGATTCAAGAGTGGTTCTAGAAAATATTGAATTTCCTGAACCCGTTATCTCGATTGCCATTGAACCCCAGACTAAAGATGATTCGACGAGACTTTCAAAGGCTCTGGTCGCTCTTGCCGACGAGGATCCTTCTCTGAGGAGTTATGTCGATTCCGAAACCGGTGAGACCATTCTTTCGGGGATGGGAGAGCTTCATCTGGAAGTCATAGTAGAGAGGATCAAGAGAGAGTTCAATGTCGGTTTAAGGGTCGGAAATCCCCAGGTGGCATACCGCGAAACTATAAGGACGTCTTCAAGGGGAGAGGCCAAATACATAAGGCAGACCGGCGGCAAGGGACAGTACGGTCACGTAATCCTCAGTATTGAACCAATTAAGGACAACAGTTCAAACTTCATTTTTGAAGACAAGACCATTGGCGGAAGTATCCCAAGAGAGTTCATCAAACCTATCGAGCGCGGTGTAAGAGAGGCTCTGGGTACGGGTCATCTTGCGGGGTATCCGATGGTAAACGTTAAAGTCAGCGTCCTTGACGGTTCGTATCACGAAGTGGATTCTTCGGAAATCGCATTCAGCATCGCAGGTTCAATGGCTTTCAAAGAAGCGGTCCGAAAAGCGAGTCCGGCCTTGCTCGAACCTATAATGGCTGTCGAAATTAACACACCGGAAGAATATATGGGAGATCTAATAGCTGACCTGAATTCTCGCAGGGCAAGAATAGAGGGCTTTGAAACCCGGGGAAACCTGAAAATAATCAAGTCACACGTGCCACTGTCTGAACTCTTTGGTTATGCTACTGTCTGTCGATCTCTTTCTCAGGGAAGAGCAATACACATCATTCAGTTCTCCCGTTATGCAGAGGTCCCGGACAAGATCGCCGAAAAGATACTAGGAAAATAAAGATCCCAAAAAAGTTTTTGGAGGAGGGAAACCATGGCTAAGGAAAAATTCGAACGTTCCAAACCCCATCTTAACATCGGTACTATCGGGCACATCGACCACGGTAAGACAACACTTACCGCGGCAATAACAAAGAGTCTGGCCTACAAGGGCCTCGCCGACTTCTCACCCTTCGATGCAATCGACAAAGCACCCGAAGAGAAGGCAAGAGGAATCACGATCAACGTCGCTCACATTGAATACCAGACCGAGAAGAGACATTACGCTCATATCGACTGTCCCGGACACGCAGACTATATAAAGAACATGATCACTGGTGCCGCACAGATGGACGGAGCGATTCTCGTTGTCGCCGCTACAGATGGTGTTATGCCCCAGACAAGGGAACACGTTCTTCTCGCGAGACAGGTCAACGTCCCCGCAATGGTTGTATTTATAAACAAAGTCGATGCAGTCGACGACGAAGAACTCGTCGAACTGGTCGAAGAGGAAGTAAGAGAGCTCCTATCTTCTTACGAATTCCCAGGCGACGAGCTCCCGGTCGTTAAGGGATCTGCTCTTCTGGCTCTGGAAGCTGATAGCCCGAACAAGTGGACCGAGAATATATATGAACTCATGAAGGCCTGCGATGATTACTTCCCTGAACCCATAAGAGAGATGGACAAGCCATTCCTTATGCCCGTTGAAGATATCTTCACGATCACCGGAAGAGGAACCGTCGTTACCGGAAGGATCGAACGAGGCGCAGTCCATGTCGGAGATGAAATCGAAGTAATCGGACTTTCTTATGAGACGAGAAAGACAGTCTGTACGGGTGTAGAGATGTTCCGAAAACTCCTTGACGAAGGGCAGGCCGGCGATAATATCGGAGCTCTTCTCAGAGGCGTAGCCAAGGATGAAGTCAAGAGAGGTCAGGTTCTTGCAAAGCCCGGTTCAATAACACCTCACAAGAAATTCACGGCTAACGTCTACGTTCTCAAGAAGGAGGAAGGCGGCCGTCACTCGCCGTTCCAGAAGGGATATAGACCTCAGTTCTTCATAAAGACCGCTGACGTCACAGGCGAAATCGCCGATCTTCCAGAGGGCGTAGAGATGGTTATTCCTGGAGACAATATTGAGATGACTATTCAACTGATCTACCCCGTCGCCATCGAGAAGGGTATGAGATTCGCCGTCCGTGAGGGTGGCAGAACCGTCGGCGCCGGAGTTGTCAGCTCCATAATTGAGTGATTTTAGGCTTTTCCAGGAGAAGGGAGAACTCTCTCCCTTCCCTGTTTACAGAAGGAGGGAACATTAAGGCATGGCCAAGC
>LVBU01000049.1 GCA_001603185.1 Thermotogales bacterium Thermo_02
CTCATCATTACCCACAAGTCATGTAGAGAAGATATCAGCGTATTCAAGCACAATAAGAAGTTTGATTAGACCCTGCCAGATGTTTTTCACACCGGGGAATCCATCGCTTTTCCTTCCAAGAAAGCCACCGATTCTTCCGAGCATATATATGATTTCGCTTATCGTTGGCGGCTCTTCAGGTAGAGGTTTTTTTGTACTTTTGTTAGCCATCTTATACAGGATCTTCCACTCGGAGTCGTCCAGGAAGAACTGGGATCTTTTCTCTCCCACCTCTCTGCCCAGACAGGTAAGCCATAGCAAAAACCAAGATACAACGCAGTATATAGCTATCGCCACTTCGAGTCTATCTCTCTCTTTAAGTTGAAGTTCCTCTACTTTGCATCCGCTTTTGAGTGTGTAATGGAATCGCTCTATTATCCATCTGGTTCTGTATATGTCTATCACACGAAGTACAACTTCTATGTCATTCAAGGGAATTGAGGTAAGCAATAGCCACTTGAGAGGCTTTTCATTCTTTTTGAGTTCAGGCACATCCACTTCATTCACAATGATTGCTGAAACCTTCGCCGTGTGATCTTTCCAGTGATTCGCTCCACTCACTTCGTAGCTTCCATATCTTATGCTTAATACAGCATTCCTTCCTTTGCGCGAGCTGCTGTTCTCTATGTGTAAGGTTATCCTTGAAGCTTCATCTTCTTTCTGAAGAGTCTCATACACCCGTTGCTTTGTCCCGCTTATTAATCTGTCATGGTATGTGCGTATTACGAACCCATGATTGGAAGGCCTTTGTCTGAATATGAAATCGGAAGTGTCGGATTCTCTGTCTGCAACAGTTATTACCTGAATATTTTCGGGAACGACTCTTTCTGTTTCTTCTACTGCAGTTATCCATTTCTGGCTTTCCTTTTGTGAGGTTTCTCGAGTGCGCCTCGTTTTGCTTTTGCCGAGGTTTTCAAAGTCTCTTATCCAGCTTTGTTGTGAGAGTATACCCAACGGTTTGCCTTCTTCGGTTGTTGCCAGTGTTGTGTGCATTATTATTCCGGAGCCAGTTATCTGATCTAGATAACCCAATCCATTAATCCTCTTATGATTGGTGAAGTCAAGAGATGTCGTATCCTGCACTGCAAGTATAATATCGTGTTCTTTTAACCTCTCCACCGTCTTGCCTGTATGTGATCTAAGTATCTCTTCTCTCGTTATTTTCGGATTGCTCATGAATCTGTATGCGCTCTTGACTTCAGACCAGCCTTCAAAGCTTTCCGGTATGCTCTTTTCACTGTTCTTCACAAAAGCTTCTGAGATTCTATTCAGTCTCTTGTTCAACCTCTTGTCTCCAAATTCGCTTCCTTCAAACTCATCGCTTATCCCTATCACCGAAATCCCTCCAGCCCTCATTAAACAACATATTCAT
>LVBU01000502.1 GCA_001603185.1 Thermotogales bacterium Thermo_02
TGAATCATCTCGCTGGGCACACCGAACGTGAATTTCTTTTCCATAGCTAACTCTCTGAGAACGACCGTTCCTCTTTCCATAGGTTTTCTTAATCTAATATATAGTCTCAAGTGTTCTTCCATGTCGACTATCCCTGGAACCAGAACTCCGACATTCTGACCTCTGAACACCGGAACCCGGTCACCGGAAGTGTTCTTTCCCAGTGAGAATAGCGCCGCGTGTCGTCCGGCTATCCAGCCTTCAGCCGCCACATAATCAACAAGATCAAACACAGCAACATTGTTGCCGGCCGCAAATACACCTTCAACACTGCTTTCACACGTGTTTGAGACGACAAAGCCTCTATTCACTGCATCGATCTCGAGGTCTTCGTCGAATTCTTCAACTTGGGGGAGCAGGCCGGCAGAAAGTATCAAAGCGTCAACAGCTATTGTCTTTTGCGAACCGGCGATTGGAACAAAGTTTTCATCGACTCTGGAGATTTCTACACTTTCCAGACGACCGTTACCCCTGACTCCAGTAACCGTAGTCGAAAGGTATAGAGGTATATCAAAATCATCGAGACACTGAACGATGTTTCTTGTAAGGCCTCCCGGGAAGGGCATTCTCTCGAGAACGGCTACGACTTCGACTCCCTCAAGCGTCAATCTCCTTGCCATTATCAGTCCGATATCTCCCGAACCAAGGACTATTGCTCTTTTTGAAGGTAGATAGTTCTCAAGATTCACATATCTCTGTGCAACTCCGGCAGGCATTATGCCAGATGGTCTGTCGCCCGGGATCAAGAGTGAACCAAAGGGTCTCTCGCGCGCTCCAGTTGAGACAACAAGCGCCTTCGCCTGAATCTCGTAAGCGCCTTTTGGCGAAAGCACGCTGGCCGTTTTCGTCCTAACGTTTATGTCTCTCACATAAGATTCGCTAATTACCGTTACGTTCTCGACCTGCATTTCTTCCATTAACCTGGAGGCAAACTCCGGTCCTGTGAGCTCTTGCTGATAGAACTGGAGACCGAAACCATTATGAATACACTGATTAAGAACTCCTCCAATCCTTGCTTCTCTTTCCAGCAGGGTTACTCGCACTCCTTCACGGGCCGCGCTCAGGGCGCACGCCATACCGGCTGCGCCTCCTCCGATCACAAGAACATCCGTTTTCAGTTTGTTCATGTTCTCACCTTCCCGTTGATTATCCAGCTGTTCTGGCTGTTCTGCCGCACGCCAGACATATCTTTGTTCAACTCTCTGGCGAGGATGGAAGCGATCTTCCAGCTGCAGAAACCTCCTTGACATCTTCCAAATCCGGCTCTGGTTCTGAACTTTACACCATCAACTGTTCTGGCGCCGTCTTTTATTGCCTGAATGACCTCAGCTTCAGAGACCTCGTTACACTGGCAGATGATTCTCCCGTATTTGGGATCTGCTTCGATCAGTCTAGCGACTTCCTCGAAGGGCAGTTCTTTTATTCTCAGTCTTTCATCAATAAAAGGATTAAAATCGTCTTTCGGAGTCAGTTTAAGATCCATAGAACCTATCACTTCGCCCACAACGTACTCGGCTATAGCTGGAGCGGCAGTCAAACCGGGAGACCTTATGGCACCGACCGTTATGAAATTCTCTAGTTCATCGGCCTTTTTTATGTAGAAGTCTTTCTGCGGGCTCTCGGGTCTCAGACCGGCAAAAGACTTCAAAAACCACTGAGGCGAGTCGATCCCGGGGATCAGATCGTCTCCAGATTCCCTCACAGAGATAAGACCTTCGGCCGTAGTGCTGACATCTTCCGGAAAGAAGTCCGAGAACTCTACTGACGTCGGTCCTAGTAAGACTCCTCCGTCTATGGTGGGAACTACAAGCCTTCCCTTACCTGCCGCAGTCGGCAATGGGAAGATAACCCTGTTCACAAGAGTGCTTGCTCGCTTATCAAGTAGAATATACTCTCCCTTTCGAAGCTTAACTGGGGGTGCGTACACACCGAAGAAACTTGATACTTGCTCATAGAAAAGACCTGAAGCGTTTATTACTAGGTCCGCTTCGATTTCTCTACCGGAAGATAGCTTCACCCTCTTTGCCCTTTTGCTCTCAACTATGGCTCCGACCACACCATTGCCCGTTATGATCTCTGCTCCATTATTGACAGCGTTCATAGAAGCTGCAATTGCGACCATCCATGGCTCTATTACCCCTGCACTTTCACACAACAGAGCGTAATCAAATTCCTTCGAAAGACCCGGTTCCAGTTTTCTCAGTTCCTGTCTTCCGACTATTCTGAGTCCCTCGACAGAGTTCGCCTTACCATTTTCCAGAAGGATTTCCAGTTTTCTCAGCTCTTCCTCGCCCTTTGCTACTACAATCGATCCGACTCTGTTTACAGCTATCTTCAACTCCTCGGCCAGTTGATTGTAGAGTCTGTTACCCTTCGCACAAAGCTTACCCCTCAACGTGTTCGGAGGATCATCGTAACCCCCGTGAAGAATTGCTGAATTTGCCTTTGTAATTCCCTGACCCAGATCCTCTCTCTTCTCGACAAGCAAGACCTTCATCTCATATCTGGTTAGTTCTCTGGCAATTAGAGCGCCTACTAACCCCCCACCGATCACTAACGTTTGCATTTCTGCACCTCCAAAAGAAAAACCACGCCATGAAAAAAGGCGTGGTTCTCTCATAGACTCTACCACCAGTAAGATTATTATATCATATCAGCTCGACAAAACCCTATTACTCTTTTACCAATTCCGTTATAATTGCCAGTCTAGCTTGTGAGAAGCATTGGCAGCGATAGCTTTACCCAATTCGTCAGTCGGGGGTTATAATAATATCATGAACATTATTCCGATTTTTCTTCCCCACGGGGGATGTAAGACCCGATGCACTTTCTGCAATGAATATGTCGCTACTGGCCAGTATCTACTTCCCGGTAGAGATGAGATCATCTCTACCGTAAAACGTTACCTTTCCTACTTCAAGAACAAAGAGGATGTCCAGCTCGCTTTTTATGGCGGGACCTTTGCAGGAATTAGCAATATGAAGGACTTCCTTCTCATAACTAGAGAGTTGTACAACAGTGGTATGATCAAGGGTTTTAGAGTTTCGACTTCTCCTGCAAGCATCACCAGTGAAACTGTTCGACAGCTTGCGGAGTATCCCCTAACATTCGTTGAGATGGGCGTGCAGTCTTTCAATAGAAACGTTCTGAAGGCCTGTAACCGTGATCACTCTCTCGAGAAGATCTACGAGTCTGCCCATATCCTCAGAGAATTCAGAGTACCCTTTGGGGTACACTTGATGACCGGTCTTCCCGAAGACAGTGAAGTGGAAGACCTTTTCTCGGCCATTGAGACGGTAAGAATTGGAGCTGTTACAGCCAGGATACATCCGCTTGTGATACTCAAGGGCTCAGCTCTTGAGGAGTCATTCAACCGTGGTCTTTTCATCCCTCCCAGTCTGGACGCTTCCGTAGAGATTCTCTGGAAAATGTTCCTTCTCCTTGAAGGCGGGGGAGTCAAAGTGAGCAGAATCGGGATCTGTTTATACGGAGAACAGATAGAGGAAGTCGTTGCCGGCCCTTATCATCCAGCACTGGGAGAACTTGTGAGAAACCGAATAATGCTTGAAGTCATCAGAAGATTTGCCGAGACTGAGGGTGAGTCAAATCTCGTACTGCACAACAGTCACAAAAAAGACTTCGTCGGTCACAGGCGGTACATTGTAAATCTGGCTTCTCAAGAAGGACTCGCTATTGAGTTTTCGCGCAGTGGAAAGTTGGTCGATATCGGCTATTATGATAGACTAATCAGGGAGAAGCTTCTGAGGGAGGTCGTATGTTCAAGCTGAATTCAATATTCATAAAGGGATTTAAGAGCTTTGCCATGCCTACGAAATTCGAAGTTTCTTCCGGTATAACTGCCGTAGTCGGCCCAAACGGCAGCGGCAAATCGAATGTAGTAGATGCCATAAAGTGGCTCTTTGGAGAGCAGTCTATGAAGAACATTCGCGCCGATAACCGTGAGGACTTCATTTTCAGCGGTTCGGAACGGTTTCCTCCTTCCAACATGGCAGAGGTGAAGCTGGTTTTTGACTCCCAGGAAGGCATCTTTTCTATTGCAAGGGAGATATCAAGAGACGGCCTTTCCCAATACAAGATAAACGAAAGGCCGGCAAGATTGAAGGATATAAAAGAGTTGTTTCAGGGTACGGGCGTCGGAATGGATATATACTCTATCGTCGGCCAGGGACAGGTAGACAAAGTCGTGGCCGCTTCTCCTTATGAGTTGAGAGCGCTTATTGAAGAAGCAGCCGGGACGGCAATATACAAAGAGAGAAAGAAAGAGGCCTTGGGTAAACTCGCTTCGACAGAAGAAAACCTTTCAAGGCTGGAAGACATAATTTTTGAACTCGGTAAGCAGAGGAAGTCTCTGTATTTGAAGGCAAAGAGAGCCGAGAAATACGCAGAGTATTCGCAAAAGACGAAAGATCTTAAACGTGTCTTTTTTGGAAATGTAGCACTAATAGAGGAAGAGACTCTGACAGCACACAGAAGTGAATTCGATAGAGTCAAAGAAGAACTGAAGGAACTCCAGAAAAAACTGATCGAAGGGGAGTCAAAATGGTCAGCACTCCGAACTGAGTTCTCGGAAGTCGACAAAGAGATCGAAGGGTTCACACAACTGCTGGAAGAGTACAAGCGAAGACAGAACGATCTTCTTGAGCTCAAAGAGATGTATGGAAGACGCCTTGGAGAGAGAGAGAACAGATTGATAGAGGTCTCGACAAAGATTGATTCATTCAGGCTCGAAATCGAAGAGCTTGACAGGAGAAAAGATGAGATCAAACTAATAATAGATAGTCTCAATCAACAGGTCACAGACGAGGAACAGCTTCTCTCCTCCACTGAAGAGAAGCGCGACGCTCTCGTTAAGAACTACAGTTCACGGGAAAGAGAGTGGCTGAAACTACAAGCTGTCTCTTATACACATCTCCG
>LVBU01000050.1 GCA_001603185.1 Thermotogales bacterium Thermo_02
GAAGGTCAAGAGAGACAGCAACTGCATATGGTTATCTCATACCGGCCCTCGTCGCGATAACAGTCGTGACAGTTGTTCCAGCGATATACAGCATCTTTATCTCATTCACCAATTACGGGCTTTTCCATTATTTCGATTACGGTTTCATTGGTCTGGCCAATTACAGAGAGATCTTCACAATGAAGAGTCCATTCTTTCCCGTTCTGGGTTGGACCTTTACCTGGACTTTCCTTTCGGCAATACTGAATGTCGGTGCAGGTCTTGGAATTGCGATGCTATTGAATCATCCGGGTTTGAAGGAGAGAAACCTCTACAGGGCCCTGCTCATAATTCCGTGGGCACTGCCAGGGGTACTGTCCATACAGATGTGGCACACGATACTCGGAAGCGACGGTCTCTTGAATCAACTTATACAGCTGGTGGGCCTGCAGCCAGTGGCATGGCTTAGCAGCGCTGGCATGGCCAGATTCTCGGTTCTATGGGTCAACGTCTGGCTGTCGTTCCCCTATTTCATGGTGGTCTCTCAGGCCGGCCTAAAGAGCATTCCCACAGAAGTCTATGAAGCGGCGACCACTGATGGAGCGACCAGATTCCAGTGCTTCAGATACATAACTATTCCTCTCTTGAGAAGAATACTCATGCCCGTGCTCATAACCCAGATTACCTTTCAATTCAACAACTTCAATCTGATCTACCTGTTGACCGGTGGTGGTCCAAGAGAGTCACTTGGGCAATACTATGGAGCGACCGACATTCTTGTGAGCTACACTTTCAACCTTATGAGAGAAGTCCAGAGATACGGCCTCACAGCAGCTTACGGTGTGATCACTTTTGTCATGACGATAGTCCTTCTTCTGGTTTCTATGAAGGTTACTAAGTCGCTGAAAGAGGGATGGTAATGAGAAAACGAAGAGTCTGGCATGTAAGGATTATTATGATAATAATAACGCTGGTGGTAATTATGCCTTTCCTATACATAGTCCTGAATTCATTCAAGCAGGGACAGTCGATGTACAACACCACAATCTTACCCAGAAGCTTTACTCTAAATCATTACAGAGGTCTGTTTCGGAATACAAGTTTTGTACTCTGGATAAGAAACTCCACGATAATGGGTCTATCGGCGGGTCTGATAGCAGTACTGATAACGGTGTTTGGCGGCTACGCCTTCAGCAGATTCAAGTTTCCGGGCAAGAAGTACGGCATACTCTTTCTGCTGATAGTCCAGATGCTCCCTATTTCCGTTGCTATGGTAGCTTATTTCAGAATGCTTCAGATTTTCGGTCTTATCAACACTTTGACCGGTATTATACTGATACTGGGATTTGGAAACTCTGCCATTGGTATCTGGCTAATGAGAAACTATATGAATTCTATTCCCGTTGAACTTGACGAATCGGCATTTCTGGACGGTGCCTCGAAGTGGAAGACTTTCTGGAGAATACTCTTTCCGCTAATGATTCCGATGCTTGTCACGCAGTTCATAATGACCTTTATTGGTGTGTATAACGAGTACATGCTTGCCGCACTGCTGCTTTTCGATCCGGCCAAGTATCCTTTGGGCGTCGGACTGAAGACATTCATCGCAGGCAATTATTCGGGTAACTGGGCTACGTTTAGTGCAGCCTCCGTGCTCGGATCTTTGCCGATTCTTATTGTGTTCTACTCGCTCCAGCGATTCATAGTGCAGGGACTGACGAAGGGAGCCGTGAAAGGATGAAAGCGAGGATTGGATACGAGATATTCCCCGATAGATTCTACTCCCGGACACACAAACCGAAGACTCTTGGTTGGAAAGAGCCCATCACCTGTAGATCAGACGGCAGTCATCAGTATGACTTCTATGGGGGAGATCTCAAGGGAATAATCAAAAAGCTAGACTATATAGTCTCACTTGACGTTGACTTTGTCTATCTCACGCCGATCTTCAGGGCGCTTTCAAGCCACAGATACGATACTCTGGGATTCTTTGAGATTGATCCAATGCTTGGAACTCTTGAAGACTTCAAGGAGCTTTCTCAGAGACTACATGAAGAGAACCTCAGGCTGGTTATCGACGGTGTATTCAATCATATAAGCGATAGACACATATGGAACGGAGATGAGAAGGACTTCATACTCAAGAACGGTGAGCAGAAGAACTACTGGAATGATCTTCCATGGATGCCAGAACTCAACCTCGAGAACTCCGAGCTGAGAAAACTGCTCTGGTCCGGAGAAGACTCCGTTGTGAAGTACTGGCTGAGAATGGGAGCCGATGATTGGCGACTCGACTGTGCATATGATATCGGTTATGAATACTGCAGAGAAATCTCGAACGCGGCTAAATCTCTGGGTGATCATGAAACCATTGGGGAGATCTGGTCTTATCCGGAGAAATGGTTGAAGAGCGGTGGCCTGAGCTCGGTGATGAATTACTACTTCAGAGAACTGATAACTCAGTTTCTTCAGAGAGAGCTAAAAGGCGAACAGTTCAACTCTCTTATCGCAAAGACAGTCGCCGATTGTGGCCTCGAGCCGATACTGAAATGCTGGAACACTCTGTCGACCCACGATACTCCCAGATTGAGACATACCTTCAAAGATAGATGGAGTCTCGCTCTTTGTCTTCAGTTTACCTTACCGGGCAGTCCGCTTATCTACTATGGGGAGGAATTGGGTCTGAACACCGACGGAGATCCCCACTGCAGGCAGCCCTTTCCCTGGCATCTGGCAACAGCCGAGAACCCTGATCTCAGGCTGTATAGAAAATGGATTTCTCTGTTCAAGAGCTCTGCGGCTCTTAATTCGGGAGACTTCGAAGGACTCCAATGCGCAAACTCTCAACTGCTGAGTTATGCCAGAAAGAGTGAGAGAATTCAGGACTTGAAGGTCATAATCATAAACCCCACGGATTCGGTGCAGAGTTTCAGAGTCTACACGAGAGAGTCCTCGCTCATGAACAACGCGATTATGAGTGATCACTTCAGCGATAGAAAGGCCAAAATCACTAATTCGACAGTAAGCGGAGAAATACCGGCAAATTCCTTCTCAGTCCTCTATCCTGAAGTGGCATTCAAATCATATTCTCCTTACAAAAGAGTCCTGGATTAGCCAGTTGTGTCGTGTATGAGCATGAACGTCGTGCCTTTGTGTCTGCGTGAAGTGAATCGAGCGAGTATCTGGAGTCCAGAGCATAGAAGTATCGAGAGCAAAGTCCCGGGACTGACATTTTCTAGAGTCAGTCCCGGTGATTTACCCTGAGAAGCTCTCACAGAAAGTATTTAGCGAACATAAGTCTCCATTGGCCTTCAACCTTCAAAGATTCCCTCAAGATCAGCTCTACAAGAATACTTAGTGATCAAGCTCTTTTTTGAATCTAGAAACTGAAGCTCTTTCCATTGTTCGGTGTGACACCGTCCCAAAGGTATCCGGCCGCCTCGAGACTTTGAACGGTTGTTTTGTATGATCCCGCTTCAAGTGCTCATCATTACCCACAAATATTGTATAAAAGGTAAGGTAAGTGTTAGATTAGGAGTAATGGTGAATGAATATGTTGTTTAATGAGGGCTGGAGGGATTTCGGTGATAGGGATAAGC
>LVBU01000051.1 GCA_001603185.1 Thermotogales bacterium Thermo_02
ATCTCCTGATTATTCTAGTGTCTTATAACACTATCTTCTCGCTTATAGACTTACCCTGAAGAAAAAGCAACAGATAGTCTCTGCCACCAGCTTTTGAGTCCGTGCCGGACATATTGAAGCCGCCAAAGGGCTGCACTCCAACTAGAGCTCCGGTACACTTTCTGTTGAAGTAGAGATTTCCAGCATGGAAGATATCTTCGGCTCTCTCTATGCGTTCTCTGATTCTGGAATAGAGAGCTCCCGTCAGGCCATACTCTGTTCCGTTTGCTATATCGATTGCGTGATCGAAGTCTCTTGCCTTAATAATTGCAGTAACAGGTCCGAATATCTCCTCTTGAGCAATCGTCGCCTGTGGCGAAACGTCTGCAAAGACCGTTGGTTCTAGGAAGTATCCGTCAGTTTTCAGTCTGTTGCCTCCAATGATAAGCCTGCCTTCTGTTCTGCCCTTATCGATGTATTTCAGGATGCTGTTCATCGCGCCTTCGTTTACTACCGGTCCCATGAAATTATCGGGATCGGTAGTGTCCCCGACGGTTAGGGCTTCGGTTTTCCTCCTGATCTTTTCAACTATTTCATCGTAAACGTCTTCAACTACGATAATCCTAGATCCCGCGGAGCACTTCTGTCCCTGAAAGCCAAAGGCACTCATTACTGCTCCCGCTGAAGCGGCTTCAATATCTGCCGTTTCGTCAATGACAACGCAGTCCTTTCCGCCCATTTCCAGAACAACCCTCTTTATCCATTTCTGTCCAGTCTGGTGACGGGCCGCCAATTCATTTATTCTCAATCCTACTTCTTTTGATCCTGTGAACGATATGAAACGTATAAGCGGATTCTCAACTATGTAATCTCCGATTTCACTGCCGGAACCCGGTATAAGATTGACAACACCGTCCGGAAGTCCGGCCTCTTTAAGAATATCTACGAATTTTGCGGCTATTACGGGTGAATCTGAAGCTGGTTTTAGCAGCACACAGTTACCTGATACTGCGGCAGCGGTTGTCATTCCGGCCATTATTGCTCCGGGGAAGTTCCAGGGGGGTATTACTGCTCCGACTCCAATAGGTATGTACTTCAGCTTATTGTATTCGCCTGCGACCTGGACAACCGGTTGAGGTCCGTCATAACGCAGGGCTTCCCGGCTGTAGAATTCCAGAAAGTCAATGGCCTCCGCCAAATCTGCGTCGGCTTCTATCCAGCTCTTGCCCACTTCAAGAATCATTGTGGCGTCGAGTTCAAACCGTCTTTCTCTCATAATCTGAGCGGCCTTCAGGAACGGCTTGACTCTATCGTGAGCAGGTCTGAATCGCCAGTCTTCAAAAGCTTCATAAGCGGCTTTCAAGGCAATATCGACTTTTGATTTGTCTGCCATTGAGACTTCTCCGACTATCTCCGATGGATCGGCTGGATTTCTTGATAGTATCTTCCTTTCAGTTGAATAATACTTTCCACCTATTAAGAGGTTGTACTCCTTCGATTCCGATCTCAGAGCTTCAATAGCCTTCTTCATCTTTATTCGTGTCTCGGGATCTCTCGGATCGATATAGGGTTCATTCTTAAAGGGTGGTATTACCGTGTAATCAGTAGCTTCCAGCATTCACAAACCTCCTAAACAACGTTTTTCTCTCTTGTAAAACCATGCTTGAATCTCTGAAGACTCAAGTTAGAAATGTCTACGCTTTTCGGTTCACCCCAGGCAATCCACTCGGCCAGTGCTTCTCCAACCGCCGGAGCCAGCATGAACCCGTGACCGGAGAAGCCAATAGCCATATAGAAATCTTCTATCTTGTCTGACTTATCAATTATGGGCTGCGCGTCTGGAGACATGTTGTATAGCCCTGCCCAGTGTCTCAGGACTCTTATGTCTTTAAGAAAGGGGAAGAATCGCGGCATCTTGGCAGTCATCTCTTTCAAGAATCTCCAGGTTGGAGTTATATCATGACCCGGGAGTTCATCCTTGTCACCCTGCCCCATAATGAAATTACCCGCAGTGGTCTGTCTTATATAGAAATTATGTTCAAAGCTTATGACTAAGGGGTTGAGTATGTGTTCGAGAGGTTCAGTGACAAAGATCTGGTGTCTATAGGACTCTGTTGGTAGATCAAGACCGGCCATCAAGCCAATTTCTCTTGAATACCCCCCTGCAGCATTCACTACAGTCCCGGTCTCTATACGCCCTCTGCTTGTTACTACTGCAACGACCCGATCGTTTTTCACTTCTATACTTTCTGCTCTTGTGTGAGTCTGAATTTCCACACCCATTTTCTGCGCGGCTCGGGCATAGCCAAAAGTTGTGAGGTGAGGGTTAGCGTGACCGTCACTCGGGCAGTAAGCAGCCACTTTCATGCCCGAAAGATTCATAAACGGAAACTTCTTCGAGGTTTCCTCAAATGTGTATAGATCGACATCCAGGCCTTCACTCTGTTGCATAGAAACGTTCTTCTCAAAGAGAGCGACCTCATCATCAGTATAGGCCAAAAGAAGATAGCCTCCCTGAAAGTATTCTATTTCCTGACCCACTTCATTCTCAAAGTTCTTGAAGTGTTGAACGCTCCGCATTGCGAGCCTGACATTCATTCTCTCGGACCACTGCTGACGTATTCCTCCTCCACAACGCCCGGTAGATCCTGAAGAAAGGTAGTCCGCTTCGATCAGAACTACATCACTAATACCGTTTTTTGCAAGATAGTAAGCCGTGGCAGTTCCAGTAACACCGCCGCCTATAATGACAACCTGAGCTCTATTCTTCATCGGAATTTTCAGCTCCACTTCTTTCAATTGATCCAAAAGTTACGGGTATTGCCGGAGGCCTCATCATCCCCGGAGAAAGTTCTTCTACGGGAATACCGATTTCTCTGGAGAGAATCATCAGTGTATTTAGCCTGCAAGTCCTCCCACCGCAAGGCCCCATGCTGATCCGAAGATATCTACGAAGTTCTTCGAAATCCTTGTAACCATCTCTTATCGCTTTTCTCACCTGCTCGACCGTCACCTCTTCGCATCTGCACACGAGGTCTCTGGACCGGCTTACAACTGTGCCTAGGTGTCGAATTCTTCCGACAAGTTCTTCGGGAACTCTGATGTAGATTAGGTTAGTTTTGTTGGGTGATTTGACTACTCGCTCAACGTCCGCCGAACATACTACTTCACCGTTTCTTCCAAAAGCAAAGACAGAATCACCTCTCGATGGCAATGGAAGAAACTCATAAGGTATTCCGAGCAAAGCCGTACCGTCATCTCTCTCCTGGCACATGAATATGGCAAGTCCGGGACATTTGGTGGCGCAGATCCCACAGCCTGTACAGAGTGAATAATCGATTACTGGCACGTTATTGATATTCTTTCCAACCTTTATTGCACCGGTCGGGCAGCTCGTCTCGCAAGGGTTGCAGGGAATCGCTTCATAACACTCTATTAGCGGTCTCAGCTTTCCCCTGAAGCTCTCAGGTCTATTTACTTCACCTTCGGTATACTCGATTTCTGTTATCGTTGATCCTATCTTCTTAAGTCCGGTCCGTGTCTTTGAAGAGGTCGGCCCCGATCGGAATTTGTCGAGGTTCTGGTGTAACGAGTTCAATCTATCTATGTCACAGCTGCCAGTAATGTCTTTGACAATATTCAGACCGGCGATTCTACCCTCTATCATTGCGGTAGTTGCCTCTTCTATTCCCGATGCATCGCCTGCAACATATATGTTCCCGACGGTTGATTTCTGATTGTAGTCGCGGACCGGTACATAGCCGCCTAGTTCTGCAACATACTTTATCTCTCCACCTGCTTGAGCTATAAGTTCTACAGATGGCGATAGACCAACTGCAATGCATATGGTATCCACCACTATTTCCCTTTCAGTTCCGGGAACCGGTTTCCACTTCTCATCAAGAGCAGAAATCACGGCACCGATAACCGAATCTCTTCCCAGAGCCTTTGTGATAGTGTGCTTCAACAGTATTGGTACACCTGACCTTTTGACTTTTTCAGCATGAACCTCGTAGCCTCCTATTCTACCGGAAGCTTCAATAATTGCTTTTACTTCTACTCCTGCCTGCAAGAGCTGATAAGACACTATAAGACCGATATTTCCCGAACCTATCATCAGCACAGTATTTCCTGGAAGAATACCGTACTGATTCATCAGCGTCTGGACGGCTCCGGCTCCGTACACGCCCGGCAGATCATTGTTATCGAACTGGAGGAATTTTTCCGAAGCCCCTGTGGCAAAGAGAATTGAAGATGGTCTATAAAGCGTTACACTGTCGCTTCTTCTATCTAGCACAGGAATACCTTCCTCGTAAATCGCTAGCACGCTGCTTTCGGTGACGATTCTCGCGTTCTCGTAACTGCCCAGATCGTCTAGCAGTTTGGTCGCTATCTTCATTCCCCTCACAGATGCGTAGAACTCTTCGCTGCCGAAAAACTTATGAGTCTGTTTAACCAGCTGTCCGCCAGGAACAACGCCTTCATCAACCACAAGAACATTCAATCCGCTTCTTGCTGCTTCAATGGCGCCGCACAATCCGGCCGGTCCTCCACCTACTACTAGGAGATCGAGATTATCCACCTATTTCACCTCTCCCTTTCTGCCTCCGGACCCTCATTCCAGATCTTACAGGTGTGATACAGGTTCTCACATTAGGCTTTCCATCAACTTCCATGAGACAGGAAGAACACTTTCCTATCGCACAAAAAAGTCCCTGTGGTCTTTCTTCTCGCGGTGTTCTCCTGAGGTCTCTTATTCCATTTGCATGCAATGCGGCTGCTATAGTTTCACCTTCATAGGCTTCCATTTCTAAGTCTTCAAAGAAAAAGACAACCTTTTTGTCTCTCTCGAAAGTGAGTACAGGGTGATCAAGTATTCTTTCCAAAAATATCGCCTCCGTTTTCTTTACATTGCAATTATAAGTATTTTTCGCTTGCAGAAAAAGATAAGCATATAAGTGCATACTCTCGAACAGACAAAGTAAGCTGCTATAATTGACTGTATGGACATTTACCGGAACGGGAAGATCTTTGAATTCTGACAACAATGTGTATAGTCTACAGACCTAGTCTTGGAAACAGTTGGAGGATTTTATGAGTGGAAGACCTTTAGTACTTGGACACAGGGGCATGGGAACCGGTGATGGCGAAAACACGCTTCTTTCGCTTGTCAGGGCAACTCAGGTAGGCGCAGATGGAGTAGAGCTCGACGTTCATCAGACTATTGATGGAGTTGTCGTTGTAACGCATGATTCCAGTCTTAAGAGAACAATGGGGGTCGATCTGGAAATCGGCGGAATGACTTTTAGAGAACTAAAGAAGATGAGGCTAATCGGACCGGAAAAGCTCACAACGATCGAAAAAGTATATGTAGAACTGCCAGACAAAGCCTTTATAAATGTTGAGATAAAGGACCCCCGGCTTGCAGAGACCCTGGTTCCTCTTATATCGAGTTTTAACGCTCTTGATAGAACTCTCTTCTCCTCTTTTCATCATCCCTGTCTGCTGAAGATAAAGAAATTACATGAAGATAGTTTGCTAGGGCTTCTAATTGGAGAGGACGCCAGAGGAAAAGACCCGATAACATACTTTGGAGAGCTTCTAACCGTCTATAAACCTTATTCTCTGAACCTTCCCGTACAGATGTTCGAGGAATTCGGTCTGGAAAAGGGACTGGGCTTTATCAAGCTCGTCAGGAACATGGGGATAAAGGTGGCGCTGTGGACTCTCAACGATCCTGAATTGCTTCTAAAGATCAAAGGTGAGATAGACATAGTAATCACTGACAACCTTCAAGGTATAATGGCTGCACTTGGAGGTAAGAACTCGAGAAGGTGATCAATATGCTCATGTTCGGAAAGTTGGTTTCTTCGATCCTGACACTGCCGGGTTTTTTTATATTGATTTTGCTAATTGCTGCTCTGGTGCTTATTAGAAAAGGTGAAGAGCGCTGGATAAAGGCATCTGGTATAGTGTTGCTCATCCTGTGCATATTCGTTTATCTTCTTTCGACAGGCGTTGGAACCTATGTCTTTCTTCAGCCACTGGAAGACTCTTATTCAATTCCGAAGACAGTTAGTGGTCAGGCCATAGTTGTTCTCAGCAGCGGCGTGATCATCGGCCCGGACGGACAGATGCTTGACAGCCACACCGTAGCGAGACTGTCGAAAGCACTCTCTTTACACCAGCAGACGAAACTGCCGATAGTAGTTACTGGATCGTTTGTACCGGGTAGATCTACTTCTCCGGTAGCTGAGCTAATGAGAGACTGGTTGCTGGATCGCGGAGTAGTTACTTCTCGAGTTATCGTAGAGCCGCGCGCCCGAAACACATGGGAGAATGCCGAATTTTCTTCTGATATATGCAGGCAGTTCAACTGGAGCAACATTATTCTCGTCACTTCGGCCGTTCATATGAAGAGAGCGGTAAAGTCTTTCGAGAGATTTGGTTTGAAAGTAATCCCATTCCCAACAGACTACCTTTATGACCACACAGACCTTGGATTTATAGACTTCTTACCGTCGCGACAGGCTCTAAATGCAAATCTGGCAGCGGTTTATGAGTTCATAGGTCAGATCAGCTACGCATTCAAAACCCCTTGAGGAGAGATTGTCTTGTGTGATACATTCATTGCTCTTGGCAAATCAACATTGGACGGTAGAACTTACTTCGGAAAGAACAGCGACCGGGAGGTCAATGAACCACAATATGTCTTCTTCTATCCCAGGAGGACTAGCGATTCAGAAGAACAATATACTACATCTCAGAAAGTCAAGTCCTGTTCTAAGACTTTCGCCCTGTTAATCTCGAAACCCAGCTGGATGTGGGGTGGAGAGATGGGGGTTAACGAAAAGGGTGTAGTCATTGGAAATGAAGCGGTCTTCACAAAGGAACTCGTAAATAGGTACGGGATTCTCGGAATGGACATCCTGAGACTGGCTCTTGAACGTTCTGAAAACTCAGAGCAAGCGATCGAAATAATCGCCGAACTTATTCAGAACTATGGACAGGGAGGCAACGGGGGATACACAAGCAATCTTTTCTATCATAATTCATTCATCATTGCAGACAGAGAGAGGGCCTGGGTCCTTGAGTCTTCAGACAGGTATTGGGTAGCGAGCGAAGTGAGAGACTTCACCTCGATTTCGAATTGTCTCACCCTAACAGATAGAATAGACAAACAACACCCCGAAACTGTGAAGAACGCTCTAGAAAAAGGATGGTGCAAATCTGAAGAGAAATTCCAGTTTGCTGCCTCTTATGAGAAGAAACTGTATAAGTGGCTTTCAGGGAGTTCAACACGGCAGAGTCGCACTTTAAGACTGCTTTCTAATGCTCCAGTTGATCTTTCGAGATCATTCGAAATACTCCGTGATCATGAGTTCGAAAGAATACCGGGATCAATGAAGAATATCTGCATGCATGCAGGGAGAGGATTGATATCTTCTCAGACAACCGGTTCAATGGTAGTGGTTCTTGGAGATAATATAGAAGTATGGACGACGAATAGTAGCGCACCCTGTCTTTCAATTTACAAACCCGTATGGCTCGCAAGAAACTCTTCGACACTTCCCTTTGAGAAGGAATCAGACGGCCTTAACTATTGGGGAAACTGGGAAAAGTTCCATAGACTGGGCGCAACCAGACCGGTTAAGGCCCGACAGCTATGGGAAGAGTACTGTCTGGTGTTTGAAGAAGAACTGATAAAGCACAGTGGAGAAGCGAATCGTAAGGAGCTTTCGAGTCAGGCCTTTGAGAAGAGCTGGAAGATTGCAAGAAAGATGACTTCTGTACTCCAGGAGAGTCCCGAGGAGGCTAGTTATTTTGAGAAACGCTACTGGAAAAGGAAGGAGGTTAAACTCCAGGAACTCAGAGAAAGGAATTTCCGAAAGACTCTACCTACCTGACAAACAATCAGTCTACACACTGCACCAACTATAACCACTCTTAAGAATTCACCTGAAGAATGGATTCTCGAGTAAGATTAGTTTTGCGTTTGTTTCCGGACCGTGGCCTGGCAAGATTTTAATATCGGGATTTCCGATTAAGAATCCCTTTATGAAGTCTACACTTTTACTCATCTCTTTTTCATCTCCTCCGGGCAGATCACATCTACCTATAGAATTAGAGAAAACTGTATCTCCGGAAAAGAGGATACTCTCATTGTAAAGATAGCAGCATGAACCAGGAGTGTGTCCTGGGGTGTGGAACACCTTCCACCTATTTTCGAGCAGTTTGCAGTTCTTTACTATGGAGCGTTCTATATTCAGCGTTTTCTTGCCGAAGTACTTGAGCAGGCTTTTATGCTCATCAAAGAGATGGTCGAAATCCATCGGATGAATGTAGATTGAATCGGCGTTGATTAAATCAGCATCGAATATGTGATCGGCGTGGCCGTGTGTAATGATAATCGATAGATCTCTTTTGCCTTGAGTAATATGAGCGATTTTCTCGTGGACTCCACATCCTGGATCGATAATCACAATCCCATTTTCGTCTTCTATCAGATAGCAGTTTTCTTCAATTTGATTTGACACGATCTTTCTGATCAACCTTTCTCTCCTTTCGTTGCTTCTTATTCCTTCCTTTCGCCTTCCTTTTCGAAGCTCTCAGATACAGATCGACCTGGAGGAAAATTCCGAAAAGAGCAAATACAGAGAATACCAGAAGCATAATAAGAAGGTCCATTCTGTTTCCAATGTAATAGTTTAGTGCAAGTGTTAGCATCAGAGCACCTATCGTCGATGTAGAGACTATCATTATGTAGTTCACGAATCTAACTGCAAGCCATCCCAGAAGGGCGCCGGCTAGTAAAAACGGCGGTTCAAGAACTGAGAGATTCTGGTATGCCCCAAGACTTTCGAGAACATATATTAAGAAAAAACCTGTCCCAAATAGAACCATCACAAAGACAAAGATTGATCTCGCTTTGTTTGCAAGCAAAGGCAGTATAACGCCCACGATTATCATCAGCTCAATCATATAGATCGCCTGCAGGTTTTCGCCCCATATGTATCCCAGATACACACCTGTTAGGGCCCAGAAAACCGAATAAAAAACCAGGAAGAGTTTCCGTCCAGATACTAAGAGAACTGCGCCTATCAAAACTATTACGAACACTACAATAGCTGGCATGGAAGAGAAAGATCCAAGCAGATCGATCAAATTATTCGATCCCGATATCCATCCCTCGAACTTCTCCACTAAGTCTTCCATAAATATCTCTACGGTCATAAAGGGCTCCCCATTGAACCTGTTCAATAGACGAATCTATTCTATCAAAGATAGTCACAGACGAAGTCACTAACTGCTTACTCATCAAATTCTTTTGGACAACCTATATGAAGCTACTATACTTATGCAACGGTTACCATGTTAAAATATCCCTGGGGATGAGGAGTATTTCAGTGAAGAATTCTAGAATCAGGGAACTAGCTTTAAGATTCAACTATGATAGTCCCGATTTCTTTTTATCTGAGACAAAAGCGATTTGTGATGAAGAAGACCTTTCCGACGAGGAAACTGGTTTTCTTTATGCTCTTGATTTTTGCTATTCCAAAACTTTTGATGAAGAACCTGTCTTTTCAGTAAACGATTCCGAATTTGATCTACTGGCTTCTGGAATGTACTCTCTGGCTTATTTCTTCGCTCGAAGTTCTGAGGACAAACTCGCATATCTCGTTTCAAAACTTGCTGTAGATCTCATATCGTGGAAGTGTTCAATTGACAAGTCAATTAGCCTCAAGATGCTTCATATGATGACTTCCTTTGAGATGGGATTCGCCAGTGAGACTTTGGCTCTATTCAGGGAGCTTGTAGAACAGGAGCTCTCCGTTCCACAAACACAGAAATTCGAGTATTACAACGATCTCGGCTTAGTATCCACTCAGCTTCAGACAGGAGACGATCCCTGGGTGTTTTATGAAAAAGCAAAGGAAGTCGCAAAATCCCCGGTAAGAACTGCTATCGTTCAGTTGAATATCGCAGATTTTCTTTACTCAAAGAAGAGGTTTGAAGAGGCAATTTCGGTATTGAAGAACACCGATGACGGTTCGAAAGTTGTCGCTGTTTCAGGCTACAAGTTGATGTTAAATCTGAAGATTATGCTTCAAATGAATGATCTTATAACTGCAGGTGAAATTGCCGAACAGCTTGAAAGCATGATACGTTCAAACAATGAATGGATGGATATTGCGGTCTCCTATATTTTTCTTGGACACTTCTTTGTGAAGGCAAAATCATTGGAAAAGGCAAGGTACTACTTGAATCTACTGAAGTCTCTACCCGATGAAGCGGTAACGAACTATATAAAGGGAGAGGCCTTGATACTAGAGGCTTCGATAATGCACTCCAGAGGAGACTATTTCAGAGCTCTCGAAAACTCCGTTATCGCTTTCGAGTCATTAAGCGTCTACAGCACCACATCGCCACATCTCAAAGACTTCGTAAACAACCTCCTGGAGAGTATAACGTCCGTCTTTAACCAGCTAATGATGGAACTTAGAAGAAAGGACAACTATACAGCCCTGCATACTTTGAGAGTTCTGAAATTCTGCTATAGTTTCGGAAAAGAACTCTCCCTGGAAAAGATCGATCTCTTTAACCTTTCAATAGGTGCAATGTTACATGACTATGGGAAAGTTGACATTCCCTTCGAAATTTTGAACAAACCCTCATCACTGGACGAAGAAGAGTTCTCCGTAATAAAGAAACATCCTCTTCTTGGAGACAGTTATCTTGAAGATCTGAGATTTCCAAAGGCTGTACGAGACATTGTTAGACACCATCACGAAAGGATTGACGGCAATGGCTATCCGGAAGGTCTGAAAGGAGATGAAATTCATGAGCTCGTACAGATAGTAGCAATTGCAGATGTCTACGACGCACTGACTACTGATAGACCCTACAGAATGGCAATGACAAAAAAAGAAACGCTCAATTACCTTAAAGAAAAAGGGGACCACATAATAACTCGGGGTCTCCTTCAGAAATTCATAGCATTTGCTAACAGCAACGATATAGACGTCGATTATCACGAACTAGATACTATATGGCATTCAATTATTTCCGATCTCTTCAAGACATTCGATACAGTCTAGACAGGACAGAAAGCCTGCTGATCAATGACCTTCGGGAATCTTCCAGAAGCCGGGACCACCGTCCACGCTAATCTCATCCTCGGGGATCTTCCAGAAACCAGGTCCTGCAAATGCAACAGCGCCAAATGCTACAAGGCCTATCATTAGTACTGCAATTATCTTCTTCACTCAAAACACCTCCAAAAATCCCTCTTGTGATAACCACCGAGCAAACCAGAACGAAATAAAACAACTAAGTCCTTGTAGATCCGCGCTACTGAGGTTCTTCTTCTTCAGGTATCTTCCACATAAGAACACCTGTCTCTTATACACAT
>LVBU01000503.1 GCA_001603185.1 Thermotogales bacterium Thermo_02
AAAGGACAAACTCTAATAATTGTTGTAATATCTTTCTGGAAGTCAAAAGAGATACTGGAGGCAGCTATGGATACGAAGATTATAAAGATAGATACCGCCGATCCCGATTTAAGTGTGCTCTCTGAAGCAGCCAATTTCATAAAGGCTGGAGAGCTGGTAGCCTTCCCTACAGAAACGGTATATGGTCTTGGAGCAAATGCTCTCGAAGCTAAAGCCGTTGAGAAGATATTCAGGGCTAAAGGCAGACCTCAGGACAACCCATTGATAGTCCACGTCTCATCGATAGAGATGGCTAGAGGACTCATCTCTCAAGATCTGGATCGATACTCAAATATTGTTGAGCTTCTATGGCCAGGTCCAGTTACCCTGATATTCAGAAAAAACGAACTGATCTCCCAAGCTGTGACTGCCGGACTGCAAAGTGTGGGAATCAGACTTCCAGCCAATCCAGTAGCGTTGAAGCTGATAGAATTATCGGGTGTGCCCATCGCCGCTCCAAGCGCCAATCTTTCCGGAAAGCCAAGCCCGACGAGCGAGGAGCACGTACTCAGCGATATGGAGGGTAAAATAGCCTGTATTATTCTGTCCGGAGATGTGCTCTTCGGTCTCGAATCAACAATCGTCGATCTCTCTGGCAGTAAACCAGCACTTTTGCGGCCGGGTCCAGTGGATGTCGAGCGAATAAAGGAGCTTCTTCCAGAACTGGTAGTTCCGCCATTTGTAGAAGCAAGAGAGGAGTATGCGGGACTCGCGCTGTCGCCCGGTCTTAAGTATCGCCACTACTCCCCGGATGTTCCGCTCGTACTCATCGAGGGCAACTCGGGAGAAGTGGTGTCCAGAGCCGGTATACTCGCGAGGAGAAGCAAATCGATTCTTCTATGTTCCGAGGAATACTCTGAATTCTATCCAGTCCATATTAAAAAGGTCGTTCTCGGATCCAGAAACGATTTGTACAGAGTCGCTTCAAATCTCTTCAGAGCTTTACGAAACGAAGAAAATCGTAATTACAGCCAGATAATAGCCGAGTCATTCCCCGAAAACGGTATCGGCCTTGCGATAATGAATAGATTGAGAAAGGCGGCTTCGAGAATAGAGAGAGTCTGACACAATCAGATCTTCAATTCTCCCACAACCTCAAGCCCGGCATCGCTTCCGGTGCCCTCGAATATCTTTTTGCTGCCTTCCAGAAGAGTTATGTGAATCTCGGAAGTCAGTGTCTCGTCTATTCGTCCCTTCATACTTCCCATAACCGGAGATAAGAGACCGGCCCCATCGGTTCTGTGAGCGGATATTTTGAGCAGAAGCTCTTTCATCATTATCTGGATATCGACTTTCTCCCTGGACACGTCTATTCCGGCCAGCTTCGCTCCGGTATAGGTTGTGAATCTGTACAGTCTGTCCTTCAAAAGCAAGCCACAGAGAAATCCGGTAAAGGCCCCTTTCAACCACGGTATGGTTGCTATCGATAGCATTACTGACACTTTTGGTTCATCGAAGTTGTTGCTCTGCATCCAGATCCAGGCCTTCGGAAAGGACTTCCCCCAGTCCTTTTCAATGTAACCTCTGCCGCCGGAAAAGTCCCAGTTATCTCCGTTGACAGCAATTGAGCCTCTTAGATTATGGTCCATGCTGACCACGCCGTGGTAACACTCCATAAAAGGAACAAAAGTGAACGGCCCCATTATTCCTGGGGAGAGTATCTTTCGAGGCCACAAAAAGGGATCGATAATCTCCAGCTCTCCGCGTATTTCGTTTTCGCCGCTCTCTAGCGCCAGAGTGACTCTGTCAAGAGAAAAGGAGTTTTTGCCTACCGAAATAGAAAAGACCTTCTTATCGTACTTGAACTGATCGTAGCTGAAGGTGAAGTTATCGGCTCTGGACTCCTTTCCAGAGAGAAACTGAACGAAAGCGTGGGGCTCTTCATCTCTCTTGCCAAGCGAGACTCCGGGAATAAAGGCACAGGACCTGGTCTTTTGAGCATTCACGAATTTGAAGTACCAGCCTTCGAAGAAGTCTCTTCTTTTCGAACCTCCATGGTATAGTGCCGGGTTGAATACGCCTCTTAAGCTCAAATTGTCCCCTCCCATGTTGTTTTCTCTCTTCAATTGTACATTTTTTGCCTGTCAAGAACTGCGATAAATAGCGAGTTCAGCTGAAAGATGAGAGAGTAATGCTAATATATTAGAAGAAGATCAAGACATATGGTTAATTCAGGAGGAAAGTATGGGTAGCAAAATACATTCAACAGTGGTTTTCGAGAACGGGTTTTCTGGTACAGGAAATACCGATAACGGTTACAGTGTGAAGATAGGCCGGCACGGAGCGGCACCTTACGATCTCCTCTGTATGGCTCTGGCTTCATGCCTTTACGCAACCTTTCTTGACATCTTAAACAAGAAACGAATAAACTTCGAAGGCGCTGAGATAGATGTCTCTGGTGAGAAGCGGAGTGAGATTCCGACATTCCTGGAGATCTGTCTCGTTTCGGTCTCCATTAAGGGCCTTGCCAAAACGGACAGGCAAGCGGCCGAAAAGTCCTTTGAGCTTGCGACGAAATACTGTTCTATCTACCAGACGCTCCTGAAGGTTGCCAAGTTGGAGTGGAGAGTTTCGTTCGAATAATTAGCCTTTGAAGGGTGGTAATGCTGTCATGAAAAATATGGGTGAAATGCTGCTCTCGAAAGAAGGGGGCTCCGAGATAGTTATAGGCAACACAGCAATAGTAAGGGCTATGCTGGAGTCAGGAGTGAGAGTTGCAACTTCTTATCCCGGGTCTCCGACCCCCGAGATTGCCTCCGCGATTGCCTCAATACCGGCAGACAGGAATCCGATGTATTTCGAATTCTCCGTTAATGAAAAAGTGGCGACGGAAGTCGCCTTTGGGGCCTCCGTAAATGGTCATCTCTCCTGTGTATTCTTCAAGAGTGTAGGTCTCAACGTTGCCGCCGATACTTTTGTCCAGCTTTCACTTATGGAGCTGATTGGCGGAATGGTTATCGTCCTCGGTGACGACCCGGGTGCGAACTCGTCTCAGAATGAACAGGACAACCGACACTACGCAAGGCTTTCATATACTCCACTACTGGAGCCGGCGACTCCTGGCGAGGCGTATCGTATGTTCAAAGAAGCGGCAAAGCTGTCTAAAGAGATGAGAATGCCAGTTATTCTTAGACTTTCAACCCATGTATGTCATGCGAAGGAGAAGGTCCATTTCGATCCCATGTATTCAATAAGACCAGATAACACACCGATGTTCGATGTCAAGAATGGTCCATATATACCTATAACTACCGAAGCTCTCAATATGAAGCGTCGAACACTTGAAAAGTATGAAAAACTTAGAGAAATGGTTGAAAAGTTCTCTTTTGATACTTTAATTGACAACTCGAACCCAGAACGCGGCGTGGTAACCATGGGAGCGCCGTATCTATCCCTGATGGACGTTCTTGAAGAAGTAAGTCACAAACCGGATATACTGAAACTGGGGATCATCAACCCTCTTCCCGAGAAGATTCTGATCGATTTTCTATCATCGCACAGGGAAGTTTGGATTCTCGAGGAGCTAGACGACGTTATCGAAAGAGAAGTGAAGGCACTCGCTTACGATACAGGTCTATCAACTAAGATTATCGGCAAGATAGATATCGACGACTGGATAGGAGAGTACGCGCCCGATAAGGTCAAGAGAGTTCTGTCCAAAACGTGGCCTGACATGGTTCATATAGAAGAGAGCGTTGAAACAGGCACTTTGAAACCCAGACCTGCACAGATGTGCCCGGGGTGCGGTCATCGATCGGCCTTCTTCGCGATTAAGCAGGCTCTAAAGGTAACCGATATTACTGTTGCCGATATTGGTTGCCACACACTTGGTTATCTAGAACCTTACAATGTTGGGCAGGTTCTCCTCTGTATGGGCCATTCCTGCGGTACTGCGGCCGGACTCTCCATGTTCAACGACTCCCGAAGGGTGGTAGCTTTTCTCGGTGACTCGACCTTCTTCCATGCGGGCATGCCCGCAATCGTGAATGCTATCTTCAACAAACACAATTTCACGCTGATCATAATGGAGAACGGAACAACCGCCATGACCGGTCATCAGGATCACCCGGCCGTGGGACGAAACTTCAATGACATAACACTGAAGATTCCTTTGAGAAAAGTGCTTGAAGGTTTTGGTGTTGAGAATATACGTGAAGTCGACGCTTACAACCAGGCCAAACTCCGAAAATACGTAGAGGAAGCTCTTGAAGAAGAGGGTTTCAAAGTCATAATCGCCAAACATCCCTGTATGCTGAAATTCACCCGAGAACTCCGTAGAAGTGGCAAGCGTCTGCCTAATCCAGTGAGAGTAAGCAAGAGATGCAATCTGAGATTCGTCTGTGTCAGTGAGTTTGCCTGTCCGAGTTACCAGATAGCCGAGGGCGGAAGGGTGTGGGTTCAGGAGGACCTCTGCATAGGTGATCAGTCATGCGTTCAAACCTGTCCTTCGAACGCTATAGAGCGAGTACCTTCTGACAGCGGAAATGGGGGTAAGAGCGATGTCTAAGTTCGATGTTTATCTAAGTGGGGTGGGTGGACAGGGAATAGGACTTCTGAGTGAAACTCTGGCGAGAGCTGTAGATTACTCAGGGCAGCGAGTTATAGGTGCAGACACACATGGACTGGCACAGCGCGGCGGCATGGTTTCATCACATCTTAGAATAGGAGATACCGTTCACTCGGTCTTGATTATGAAACATAGTGCCGATCTGGTGATTTCGCTTGAGAGACACGAAGCACTCCGCGGATTGGAGAATTATCTGAAAAACGGTGGGACGCTTGTTTATTACGACGCCGTCTGGCAGCCCCTCGATGTTCGATTGAGAAGAAGCAAAGAGATAGAAAACGAAGATGTCTTGAAGGAAGCTTCGAAGAGAGGCGCAAGAGTTTTCAGAGTCTTCAAGGAAGACCTAATAGATTCTAGAATGCAGAATGTAGTTATAATTGGAGAACTTGCAAAGGAATCTCTCATACCCGGAGTTTCGAGGGAGCATTATGTGAAGGCTTTAAGAGATTTGCTGTCGGGTCGCACACTGGAAAGGAATCTCGAAGTTTTCCAGATAACCGCAGGCTGATCTGGAGGCCTGAATGCCATTTGATATTGCCGTCATAGGTTCAATCGGAATTGACACAAACGTCTATCTATATACGGAGGACATTGATTTCTCTGTAGAGGCCAACTTCAGTCAGAACCTTGATTACGTTGGCCAGGC
>LVBU01000504.1 GCA_001603185.1 Thermotogales bacterium Thermo_02
ACATTCATGTTCTCTGCTATATTGCGGAGGCGGAAGATAATCTTATGAATATAAGACATGTGACAGATGAAGGTCTTCTAAAAATAATCGTTCCAGCGGATTTACTTGAAGAGGCCCTGACCTTTTTGGAAAGTATCAAGAGACGGATCAATCTGGAAGTGGTGGAAACGCGTGCGAATCCTGGACATACTTAATAACGCAATCCCAAAAGAAAAGGCCGAAAACGTGAGGATCATCGACTACGACAGACTCCGCAAACTCGGTTACAATACAGTCCTTTTCGATTATGACAATACCATAGCGGTCTGGCGCGAACCTTTTGACATGCGCAACAAGGAAATCATAGATCATCTGATAGACTCCGGTATGAAAGTGGGAGTAGTAACCAACGGACCCCAGGCGAGAGTAAAGAACTTGAAGGATCTATTCGGCGACAAATTAAGCGTCTATCACTCTATGAGAAAACCGGGAACAAAAGAGCTCAGAAGAGTATTGAGCGAGATGAAGTCCAGACCGGAGAAAACGGTGATAATCGGTGACCTTTTCTTCACAGATATTATAGCCGGAAACCGTATGGGGATGTACTCTATACTGGTATCTCCCGTTATAGATATTACCCAGAAAAAGTTCAAACGTTTCATGGCCAGAATTACCATCGCTCTTTACCTCTTCTTCTTCTTCACTATAGGTTGGATATTCAGAATAAACCGCCTGGCGACTCCCCACAGATTTGCCGACAGCATTATGGATGTGGATTTCGATGCTCTTCGTGAATCTGGTTACAGACTGGTAGTGTTCGATTTCGACAACACTCTCGAAAACTGGGGCTTGGGCTCCGTATCGAAGGAAAAGAAACTCCTTCTGAGCAGAATAGAGAGGCTTGGCATGACCGTCGTTGTGGTATCCAACGGAAAGAGTGATAGACTGAACAAAGTCGATATCGAGCTGCCCTCGATAAGAGTTTTGAGCAGAGCCAGAAAGCCCCTGACATTCAAAGTGAAACGCTTATTGAAGGAAGTAGGCATACCGTCATACCAGACGGTCGTTCTTGGAGACCAGCTTTTTACAGACATTATCATGGGAAACCTTCTTGGAGCGTACACTATTAAAGTCGAACCGCTAGACGAAAGAGAGTTCTTCTGGACAAAGCTTGTTAGGAGAGTGGAAAAGTTGTTGCTAAAGAATATGAGAAAGCATCCAAACCTTGAGGCGCTCGATAGATGAAGTGTGAAGGTTGCGGGGTGGAGCTGCAGTTCTCTGACAGCGCCTCTCAGGGCTATATATCCGAGAAAGTCATGGCCGACAGACTGGAAGCCGGGAAGAAGGTTTTGTGTTACAGATGTTTCTCGATGAAGCACTACAGCCAACTGCCTTCGGGAGATCCGGTTGTTCATTCGCTTGAAAACCTTCAGAAGTATCTGGAGCTGTCTAGAAACGTTCTCTATATAATCGATCTATCCGACTTCAATGGGACCTTCAGGGAAGATATCATGGCCCTCCTGAAAAACCACAGGGTTATTTTCATATTAAACAAGCTCGACTTATTGCCAAGAGAGGTAACCGTAAAAGAAGTCAGAAAATGGGCCTCGGATATCCTGGAAACCAATCCGGATAAAATTCGGCCCTTTTCAGCTCTTACGAATTACGGGGTCAACTCACTTCAAAGGCAGCTCAAAACTTCTAGTAAAGACTTCGTGGCAATAGGCGTAACGAACGTAGGAAAGTCCTCTGTCATAAACGGTCTGCTGCGTTCGGACGTGGTAACGGTTAGCCGTTTCCCGGGAACAACGCTTGAAGCGATTCCCAGGTCACTTGAAAAAGATGATTCCGGGACTGTCACAATCTTCGATACACCCGGTCTCTTTACAGACGACAGGCTGACAGATATCCTGAACGTCGACGACCAAGGTCTTTTGCTTGCAAAAAAGAAGCTGGAAAGAACGACGGTGGAAATTCGCGATCAGAGAACTCTCTTCCTAACGGGTTTTGTCAGGATAGATATCTTGAGCGGGGCCAAACCGGTCGGAATTTTGCACTGCTTTGCTCCGGAAAGTGCCGTTGTTCACGAGACGAACATTGCGGCTGGAAGAGATGAGTGGGATAAGTGGTTTGGAATTCTTCTTAAACCTCCCTACAGAAGACAAGATAGAAGTGAATTTGACTGGAAGACGGCCAAATTTCGCCTGAATAGAGGCAAGGAGCTGCACATAAATGGACTTGGCTGGATTAACGTTGAAGAGGGTCCATTGGAGCTATTGATAACTTTACCCAGAAGTGTTAGATTAAAAGTTAGAAAGGGCCTTGTCGGTCCTGAAAAGTTTTGACCGTAAATATGCTGGAGGTGTTTTTGTGAAATTAAAGGAACCGTCTATCAAGGCCGGAGTCTCGAACCGTCATCTTCATCTTAGTGCCGAAGATATCGAAATTCTATTTGGTAAAGGCCATCAGCTGACGCCGGTGAAGGATCTCGGCCAGCCCGGCCAGTTTGCATGTGACGAGAAGGTAATAATCGTCGGTCGCAAAGGTGCGCTGACTGGAGTAAGAGTTCTCGGACCTGCAAGAAAGGCCACACAGATCGAGGTTTCGAGGACCGACGCCTTTGCTCTCGGTATCAGGCCTCCGATAAAGGATTCCGGTGATCACGAAAACACGGCAGGATTGACGGTAGTCGGCCCAAAGGGAACTGTCGTTCTAAAGTCCGGAGTCATGCTCGCCAAGAGACACATTCACATGACTCCTGAAGACGCCGAAGTCTACGGTGTTAAGGACAAGGATATCGTTATGGTCTACTGCAAGGGTGACGGAACACGGAAGACCATCTTCGACGATGTTCTTGTTAGAGTCCATCAGACTTATGCCCTGGAATTTCACGTGGATGTAGATGAAGCCAACGCCTGTCTTTTGAACAACGATGATCCGGTTTATATAATAGAGGAGCTATAACCCTGATCTACATAGGTACCAGCGGTTACTCCTTTCCTGACTGGGTAGGTACTGCCTATCCCGATGGACTTCCGCCATCAAAGATGCTGAAGTATTACTATTCAGTCTGGGGATTCAACTCAGTTGAGTTGAACTTCACCTATTATCGTATGCCTTCAT
>LVBU01000505.1 GCA_001603185.1 Thermotogales bacterium Thermo_02
AGTGTAGAGACCCAACTTCGTATTAAAGAGAAGATACCAAGCAAAGGCAAACACTCCAAGCATTATTAAAACTGGCACGGGAATTCCGAAGATCTCTCCACGCCCGATTTCCCTGAAGCTTGCTGGAAAACCGGTTACCGGTCTTCCCTGAGTGAATGCCTGTGTAAAGCTTCTGGCAATAGCCATAGTGGCAAGAGTTACTATGAAAGGCTGAAGCTTCATCTTGGCAATGATTACGCCATTGAAGGCGCCCATAAGAGCTCCTATTCCGAGTGCCGCAAGGATTCCAAGTAAAGGAGAAGTGCTCTTTATAACGCTTGCCCCGACTACTGCTGAGAAAGCGAATATCGAACCTACTGAAAGGTCTATGCCTCCGGAGATTATTACGAAGGTCATTCCGAATGCGATTATTCCGTTTATAGATACCTGCCTGAGAACATTCATGAAATTTGAGACGGTAAAGAATCTATCGCTTAGAAAGCTGAACACAAGAACTATTCCAACAAAGCCGACAACAATTGGAAATCTTCTTAAAAGACTGAGGGTCTTCTTCATTATCGTTCCCCCATCGCCGCAGAAATTATGTTCTGCTGATTAATATCCTTTCTTTCAAATATGGCCACCTGTCGACCACGGTGCATTACAAGTACTCGATCGCTCATGCTCGCTACTTCTGGCAACTCAGAAGATATCATGATTATTCCCTTACCCTGATTTGCCAGTTCATTCATTAACCGGTAGACCTCAACCTTTGCTCCAACGTCAATTCCTCTGGTGGGCTCGACAAAGATTACGATTTCAGGCGATTTTGTGAGCCCTTTTGCAAGAACTACTTTCTGTTGATTTCCGCCTGACAGGTTGTTAACTCTTTGATCTGAAGAGGGGGTCTTTATGGACAGTCTCTTTATCATCTTTTCGGCAAGTCTTCTGCTCGCTCTCCAGCTAATATTACCCAGTTTGCTTACGAGTTCCGTATTTGGTAGAACAACGTTCTTTGTTATGCTCAAAGATGTCACCAACCCCTGTGTCTTCCGATCTTCAGGTATGAGAATGACTCCTCTAGACAATGCTTGATCAGGTCTCATAGGAAATGGGAATGATTTGCCGGAAAGTTCGGCCTTCTCCGCAGTTGCCCTTATACCACCGTATATGGCTAGAGCGATCGCGCCTTTGCCTGAGCCCACAAGACCCGCTATTCCGAGGATCTCACCTCTTTTTAGTTCGAAAGAGACATTTTCGAAGTGTCCAGGCACTGAAAGACCATCAACCGCAAAGACTGTTTCTTCCGTTACGAAGTTCTCTTTTGGGAACATGTCGTCGATTCTTCTTCCAACCATGTCCTTTATCAAGCTGTCGCCAGTGTGGCTATCCATGGGACCGGAAGATATGAACGATCCATCTCTCAGTATCGTAACCCTGTCGGCTATTTCGAATACCTCTTCAAGTCTGTGAGAAATAAAGACTATCGACACACCCTTATCTCTAAGCTCTCTCATAAGTTTGAAAAGTATTGCGGTTTCATGCTCGGTTATCGTTGCAGTAGGTTCATCCATAACGATTATCTTTGCATCGGAAGCCATGGCTCTGGCTATCTCGACAAGCTGTTTTTCGGAGACATTAAGCTTCTTGACTATCGCGCCTGCGCGTACTGGAAAGTTGAGCGAACTCAGAAGCTTTTCAGCCCTTTTTCTGAGGTCTCTGCGATTAAGATTCCACCAAGAACTAGTCTCTCTTCCCAGATATATGTTCTCTGCAACAGTTAGATCCTCGCAGAGATTCAACTCCTGATAGATCACCGCTATTCCACGCTCTATAGAATCTGAAGGTCCCTCAATACGAACTTCATTACCTTCAAGAATTATCTTCCCCTCATTTTGTCTGTAAACACCACTCAATATCTTCATGAGAGTCGACTTGCCAGCGCCATTTTCACCTATTAGTGCTAGAATCTCGCCTCGTTTTAGATCGAAGCTCACCTTATCCAGCGCCTTTACGCCGGGAAAGCTCTTGGAGATACCCTCCATCTTGAGAATGAAATCATCCATTACTGCTCCCCCTGATTTGAAGTGAAGTCTTCAGAAGAATCTTGCTGTTCGTTTTCTGACCGCTGATCTTTCTCAGAAGAATCTCACCGGAAGCCCTACCCATAGCGTATCCATCTTGACGAACGGTAGTCAACCTGGGATTGGTCATACTTGAGAAGAGTATGTCATCGAATCCTGTAACCGATACTCTTCCAGGCACATCGTATTTCATCTCGGTCAGCTCCATTATCGCTCCGAATGCTATCATATCGTTACCGCATACTATAGCGTCGGGTATTCCCTTGAGTTTTTTCAGCATTTCTCTACCGCTTTCAAAGGTATAGTCTCCGAATTGTATCTCGAAACTCCTATTCTCTTCTGAGATAGCGTCTTCGAACGCCCTGAGCCTTTCTCTGGAGGAGAATGTGTTCACGGGACCATTTAGAAAGGCAAAGCTTTTGTGACCCCCTGTAATTAGATGATTCATCATCTTTTTCATCCCATCGTAATTGTCTGAAAAAACATAAGAGACTTCATCCCAATCTTGAAAGTTATCGATGATCACAATGGGCAGATTTGACGAAATCGACTTAACAAACTCAGGAAGCTCTCCGAGGATTATTGCACCAATTCCCTCGATATTCCGTGAATAAAGAGCCTTTAGAAGCTCCTCCTCTTTCAAAGGATCGCCAGATGAACTGGCAAGAAAAATGAAGTATCCCTTCTCGCGCAGATAGTCTTCTGCTCCCTTCACTATTTCGGAGAAAAAGGGATTCACTATATCGGGGATAAGGAAGCCTATCATACCGCTACTGCCGATTCTGAGGCTTCTGGCAAGCCTATTGGGAACATAGCCCAACTCCCGAGAGGCTCTATTGACTTTTTCTTCGAGCTCGGGACTTACATACAGGCTTTTGTTAAGTACTCTGGAAACTGTGGCCGTTGAAACCCCGGCCCTCTCCGCTACTTCACGTATACTGATCTTAGTCTTCACCGATATTAAAGACCCTCCTGTAAACGTTTGCGTAAACGATTACACAACAATATAAACATACCCGTATTGTAATAGCCAAATCCGATCAAATCTAATCCTGTCCGCTCAGCGAAAACACAGGGCGATTATCGGTGAATTACTCTTCCATACTTTTCTTTTCTCGTTCAGTCATACATGGTCACGAGTGTAGCTTCGATCGATAGAAAGTGTTATTATTCTTCAGATCGATGATATGAAAGGGGCTGTTTATATGATTCCAGTTATTCTTGCCGCAGGAATGGGAAAACGTCTGAAGTCATCAGTTCCAAAACCTCTGGTTAAATTAAAGGGAAGACCTATGGTAATGCATGTTCTTGAAAAGGCTTTCGAGGTCTCAAAGTGTGACAGGGCAGTAGTAGTAATAAACCCTGATTTCGAGAGGGATTTCGCAGATAACATAGCTTTCCCGGTTAGTTATGCCTATCAAGAGACTCCAAGAGGAACTGCCGATGCCCTGCAAAAAGCCCTCGAATTGATACCCGAAGGAGAGGATATTCTCGTTCTATACGCCGATCTTATACTCATCTCTCAAGAGTCACTGAACTCTCTAGTGGAGCTTCACAATGAGAGCAGTTGTGACATTACCTTTCTCTCGGGAATTTCTCAAGAGAAGTATCCGTACGCTCTGGTGGAGAGAGATGAAAACGACAGAGTAGTGAGCTTTGAGGAGAAGAAGGTGCCCGATTTTGATCCACCATGGGAGTTTTATATAGGCCCGATAATCCTAAAGAAAAGCGTTGTAGAAACTTTCATCCATGCCCTGAAACCAAACAAATCGACAGGAGAAATTTACATATCCGACATAGTATCAATGGCAGTCGCTGATAATAAGATTGTGTGCGGTTTTAGAACGTCAAACACGGACGAATTTCTTGGTGTTAACACTCCGGAGGATCTGAAGAACGCCGAACGATTTCTTAGAGAATGAACCTTTGATGGAAGGGTCTAGTCATATTCTCAGAGACCAGAGAAACCACAGGCACAACCCCTTTGAAGTGCAAAGCGATTTTTGTAACAAACTACCCCTGATTTACGAAGACCGGGATGAATCCCGGTCTTTACTTTATAGTTCACTGTAGGATTTGTGGAATTTCAGTACTTGTCCAAGTCGGTAAGTTCGTCCCATTCTTCCAGACGGCTGAATTCGGGTGACTCGGTCCAATCCTTGCCTTTACGTATGAAATCCATTAAATTCTCGAGTATTATCTGATGCTTATTCTCTTCGGCAGCCAGTTTTATCAGTATCTCCTTCTCAGAAGGGTCGTTTACAACTTTCGCCTGGTCAAGATAAAGCTTTACGCTTTCCTTCTCCATTTCAACGGCATGTTCATAGGCATCAAGGTTTGTCGCGGCGATTTCGAAGCACTTTTCGTCATTCAGCATCTCCGAGAACATGTTTCTGGTAGTTTTGAAAGTGTATGTCCCTCTGTAATTATAGTTTCTGTCCTTAAAACCTTTTATTATCTCGTAGTGCTGTCTCTTATACACA
>LVBU01000506.1 GCA_001603185.1 Thermotogales bacterium Thermo_02
GTCGTACTGGCATCGCGAAGCGATACTGGCCGCCGAAGGCGACTGGCGATCCTAAACATAACCGGAGGTATTCATGAATTACATAGAGCTTATAAACAATTTCTGGGTACAACACAGGCGTTTTCATTTCAGCGATAAGGAGATATGTTTATTCTTCTTTTTACTTGACAGGGCAAATGAACTCTTCTGGCCTGAAAGATTTACAGTTGCCTGTAATGTGATAAGGAAAGAGTTCTCCTGGACGAGAAATCAGGTCAGATGGGCTCGTGACAAACTCATTGAAAGCGGCATTATAAGCTATTCTGGAGGCGAAAAGGGTAAGAACGGGCAGTATGCTTTTACCGAGAAAGTTTTACGCGCAAGTCACGCGCAAGATGCGCGCAACTCACACGCACTTTCCGCGCTTACCGATGATTCTCTACACACGCCTGCCGAAAGGGAAGAGGAGAGATCAGATAGCGTTCTTTCTGAAGAATCTACACGCAATTCATGCGCAACCCATGCGCAAGTCACACGCAAGACACGCGCCCGTACGTTATATATAAACAAAACAATACAAGACAAAACTAAACAAGAAGATAGTATTTCTCCTTACGGAGAAACGAAAACTTTGCTTTCGAATCCGCAGGGAGAGAGGACAGAAGACTGCCCCTTAAGGATCGAAGCATTCGAAGCCGAAAGAGAGACAGCCCTTCATTCAGTGTCAATGGATAAATCGATTGAGCCTGTCTCTTCAGAGACGAGCTCCGCTTATGAAGCTTTGCCGTCTGACGAAGAAAAATCCCAGCCCGGGAAAGGCGAAGGCGAGTTTTCCGTAAGACAGGATCAGAAAGAGATCGTTGGTATCTCCGCAATCGAACAGACCGAAGAAGAAACTCTCGAATTCGAAGAATACGATTCGTGTTCAAGATTCGAGAGAGATGTCATGGAGACCTGGGAGGTACTTATCGATCCCTTCGAGAGCCACTGGGTTCCTCTCCTGAGAGAGACTCTGACGAAGTGCTATCCCTCGCAAGTAAAGAACGCCATCATCGCAATAGACAGATCGAAACACGAGGTGCTCATGGAGAGGGGCTTCGAATATCTTATGCAGCCTCTGTTGAACGGAACCTTTGGGAGGAGAGTGAAGAAGAATGGAAGAAACGATTGGTACGGTTCTGGATCGTTTAGAGATCCTATCGAGAAGTTCAAAAACCCCGCAAAGGAAAAGCCAAAGACAAGAGAAGAGCTTCTCAAATACACGCAGTACTAGAGAATGTCAGTAGAACAAGAACGGATAACAATTCTTGGAGGTATTCATGAATTACATAGAGCTTATAAACAGCTTTTGGGTTTCAGACTGGAGTTACAACTTCAATTCCATAGAGATAGCGTTGTATTTCTCCATTCTCAATCATGCCAATAAAGCGAGATGGCCAGAGAGCTTCACTCTTCCCAATTCAGTCTTGCTGGTTTCCTTGAAATGCACGAAGGATCACTTGATCAGAGCGAGAAGGAGACTTTGCAAGGCCGGTCTTATAAAGTATCGAAATGGAGACCGTTTTAACCCCGGAAAATACACTATAATCGCACACCTGAAACCTACCCAAGACCTACCCGATACCTACTCAAGGCCTGCTCAAGAACTACCAAAGCCAGATCCTTCAGAAGCGTCTTTTGATAAGCAACAGAATGGTGTCGAAAAAGAGCCTGATCTACTGAAAACCTACCCGACGCCTACTCAAGACCTACCCGAGGCCTTCCCGATACCTGCCAGTAATATAAACAAAACTAAACTAAACAAAACTAAACATAAAACCCATAGATTATCTAA
>LVBU01000052.1 GCA_001603185.1 Thermotogales bacterium Thermo_02
CGCGGAGCGGAACTGGCCGCCGAAGGCGACTGGCATCGCGAAGCGATACTGGCCTGCGCAAGCAGACTGGCGGCGGAATGTCCCTCCATGCCAAGGACGTCTCTTGAAAAAATAGAGTCTGTCCCCATTTTTCAAGGACGTCTCTTGAAAAAATAGAGTCTGTCCCCATTTTTCACACTTCGGAAAATCTAGGCAAACGGTGGAAGAAAACGTTTGGGAATACATCTGATTGTGTTAGAATAAGATTTATTACATTTTTCCCTGTCTCCTTTCTTCGCTGCACGCGGAATGGATAATCGGTTCATTCCCTTTAAATGGACCCCAAGGGAGGACAGCTTATTTTGCCAATATGGACATAGTTCCATACCATCTTTTCGTTATCTTCAGCATATAGTTGGGCACTCCAAATCCATGAAGAAAGGAAGGAAAAGAATGGCGAAAGAGAAGAGGTCTTACTGGTCGACGACTCTACGGCTTTTGGGTGTCATCCTGGCAATATGGGCAGGAGTTTCCCTGGGATTGAGTATTATCGCAGCCCCCTTGCTGAACCACATTAAGATGGGTGGGTATCCCCTGGGATTCTGGTTTGCCCAGCAAGGCTCCATTTATGTCTTTATCATTCTTATTTTTGTCTACGCAAGACTAATGGGGAGAATTGATCGAAAGTTCGATGTCCACGAAGAATCAGAAAAGAAACCAAACAGGAGTAGGAGATAGTCTATGAGTCTTCAGGTGGCAACTTTCATTGCTGTTGGATTGAGTTTCTTGTTGTACTTGGGAATTGCCTTTTGGTCACGCGCCAAATCAACAAGCGATTTTTACGTAGCCGGTGCCAGTGTAGGACCCGTTGTAAACGGAATGGCGACCGCAGCTGATTGGATGTCTGCTGCTTCTTTTATTTCCATGGCAGGTATGATTTCCAACATGGGGTACGGAGGTTCCGTATTTTTAATGGGCTGGACGGGAGGCTTCGTGCTCCTTGCTATGCTGCTTGCTCCTTATCTGCGAAAGTTCGGGAAGTTCACGGTATCGCAGTTTATCCGAGACCGTTTCTACTCCAGAACTGCCTCAGCCGTGGCGGTTCTGTGTCTTCTGTGCGCATCCATCACCTACATCATCGGACAGATGACCGGTGTTGGGGTGGCGTTCTCGAGATTCCTGGGTGTTTCCAATGATGTTGGGATTTACATAGGTATGGCTATTGTGTTCGCATACGCAGTTTTTGGTGGGATGAAAGGGATTACCTACACCCAAGTTGCCCAGTACTGTGTTATGACTTTCGCATATGTTATCCCGGCCATCTTCATTGCCTTCTACCTCACGGGTAATCCGATTCCCCAGCTTGGATTAGGTTCAAACTTAAGAGGGGAAAACATAGCTCTTTTAGCCCGTCTGGATCAGGTAGTAACCGACCTCGGCTTCAAAGAGTATACAACCGCCCTGCCAGGTAGTGTGTTGAACATGTTACTGTTTACCCTGACACTAATGATCGGTACTGCAGGATTGCCACACGTTATCATGCGTTTCTTCACCGTACCCAATGTAGCTGCCGCAAGGCGTTCGGCAGGTTGGACCCTGGTATTCATTGCGGTGTTATATACTACCGCTCCGGCAGTTGGTGCCATGGCGAAGTACAACCTTCATAGAACCGTGACTCCGGGTATCGAGCAGAACCTTGATGTTTTTGACCCGGAAGCAAGCCTGGTAGGCGAAGAACGACCTGACTGGATGAGACGTTGGGAAAAGACCGGACTTCTGAACTGGGAAGACAAAAACAACGATGGGCGAATTCAATACTACAACGATGCTTCTTCTGACCAGCAGTTCTTGGCGAGTGCTGAAGAAGCAGGCTGGAAGGGGAATGAATTGTCCGTGAATGCGGACATCATCGTGCTGGCGAATCCGGAAATCGCGTTACTGCCTTTCTGGGTAATAGCTCTGGTGGCTGCAGGGGGTATCGCCGCTGCTCTATCGACCGCTGCCGGCTTACTGATGGCTATTTCCTCCGCCATTTCCCATGATCTGATCAAGGGGATTTTCGCGCCAAAGATTTCGGAAAAGAGGGAACTTTTGACGGGTAAGATTTCCATGGCAGTTTCGATTCTCGTTGCGGGATGGCTGGGATTGAACCCTCCGGGCTTTGCAGCCGGAACGGTGGCACTGGCATTTGGAATTGCCGCAAGTTCCTTGTTCCCACCACTGATGATGGGGGTTTTCTCTGTCAAGATGAATAAGGAAGGTGTGATCGCGGGAATGCTGGCAGGCCTTTCAGTGACACTGTTCTATGTCTTTGCCCACAAAGGAATCTTTTTCGTGCAGGGTACACAGTATACCCATCTGATTGGTGGCCCGAACAGCTTCTTCGGTATAACTCCCGAAGCGATTGGAGCCGTGGGCGCCCTGGCTAACTTTGTCGTGGCATTCATCGTGAAGCGATTTACCAAGAATCCCCCCGAGCATATTCAAGCCCTTGTGGAAAGTGTACGTTCGCCCAGAGGGGCAAAAACTGTTGAGGGAGCCCATTGAGCTTTCAAGGCTTTTATGAGCCCTGAATGGAGTAATTGCTGATGAGTCTGGATACTTTGCAAGTGGTTTTTGTCTTTAACTGGATTTTATTCATCGGCCTTATCCCGTTATCGATTTACTGGATACGACGCGGATTGAAAATATGGCTGAAAAAGGATTACTCCCTGGTCGCTTTGTGGAAAGGGAGTCCTCCCGACGATGCAAGGAAGTATGCTCTCTACGCCGCCATGTCCAACCTGGGAGCCGGGATTATCTTTCTCTCCGTTTTTTCTCTAGTGCTCCTGGTTGGATTACACTACGATACCTGGACGGGCATAGTGGGGATTACCTTCTGGATGAAAATCTTCACAGATTTCAATGTCAGCATGTATGCCCACAGAATCGGGATATTCTCTTACAAACGTAAATAGGAGAGGTGCATGGCCAGAGAAAAAAGAGAAATGGATCGAAAGCAGATGTTTTTCATGGCATTTCGAATTATCTTGCCTCCTGCCATGGTCATGCTTCTGTTCGTAATTGCTATCAGGGTCATGATTATCCCTGCTACGGAAGCTGCCTTAATGGACAAGAAAAGGGAGACCATACAGGCCATTGTTCAATCGGCAACTTCGATTATTGAAAGGTATGCCATGATGGCGAGCGAAGGATTGCTCAATACAGAAGCCGCGCAGGAAGAAGCGTTGTTGATTTTACGTGCATTGCGCTATGGAGATCAAGACAAGCAATACCTGTGGATCCAGGACACCTACCCAAAAATGGTCATGCATCCTTATTTTCCGGAAATGGAAGGCACCTCTTTACAAGACTACAAGGATCCCGAAGGCAACTTTCTATTTGTAGACGCGGTGAATATCACCAGCAAAGACGGAGACGGGTATATTCACTACATGTGGCCCAGGGAGACTAATCTGGATGAATCCATTCCAAAACTCTCGTACGTACGCTTGTTCAGGACTTGGAACTGGATCGTGGGCAGCGGAATTTACCTTGACGATGTGCAACAGGAAATACAGGCCGTTATTCACAACCTGACTTTTTTCTCGACGATCGTCGGAATACTCTTCTTGGGATTGCTGTCTACGATCGTCTGGAGGGGCTGGAGAACGGAAAAGCAACGACGAGTTGCGGAAAAAGAGCTATTCCGGTCTCGTGAGCGCTACCAGGCGTTGGCCAGGGCCTCCGGCGAAATGCTTCTGCTGTCAATGAACGGTATCCTCGTTGGTGCGAACAAACAAGCTTGCGATACCCTGAACTTGAGCGAAGAGGAAATCCTGAACCGGGACATTTCCGAATTTGTGCTGGACAATGCCGGCAAGGAATTTGTGAAAAAGGCCTCTCAAGGAGAAAATATTGATTCTCTGGAGACCGTTCTTGGTAACGGCGAGAACCAGACCAATGTATTGCTCTCCGCCGAGCACGTAACCGTTCACGGAACACCCGCCATCATGTTTAGTGGTTATTCACTGAAGAATCGGCAACCGGTCGAGAATGGGGATACCACTATTCTGGAAGCCATTCAGAATTGCGACTTCGCCGTATTGGTGATCAATCGAAGCCTGTCGGGCAAGATTTCGAGTGCGAACACCAAAGCGGCGGAAACCTTCAACCTGGAAGACCGGGAGGAACTGATCGGCAAGACTGTCCGAGAGTTCATCCAGCAAGGGGATACGGCTCGCATGACCATCGAGTTGGAAAAGGAAAGCGGGTTCTCCAATCTTCTGGTGCAAGGTACAGTCCCATACGGGGATCGGTATTTTAGGGTCTGGGGAAGCAAACTCGAAGACGCGGACACTCGCCAGGGGCAAGTTGTTCTCCTTCTCTTTGAGGATTCCGACGGAATAAAGCTGCCGAAAGTACAGTCTTCCATGCTCGTCGAGCTTCTGTCTCCCACGAATCGGATTCTGGGAAACACGTCTCAAGCAGCAAGCGAAGACGATGACAGGGATATCAAAGAGCAGTATGCACGTTCCCGGGTTATTCTGCAAAACAGTATCAAGATGGGTATAGGGCCGGAGGAAATTACGCGTTCGGTGATACAGTCTACGGACCGGGTATTTGCGAGAGGAATACACGAAGCCATTGAAAAGCTGGGACCACCACCCTGTCGCTACGCATTCCTTGCTCTTGGCAGCATTGGAAGAATGGAAAGCACCCTGAATCCCGATCAGGACACGGCGATCCTTTTTGAGAGTACTCCGGAAGAAAAGGAGCATATTACCTACTTTGAGAATCTTGGAAAGATAGCAACAGAATTCGTTTCCAATATCGGCATTCCACCCTGCAACTCCGGCAATTCCGCCTCCAATGCCCAGTGGGTAAAGTCTGAGGAATCTTGGAGAGACCAGTACTATGACTGGATTCTTGGCAGCGATCCGGACGCGCTGATCAAAGTAAGTATCTTCTTTGATTTCCGTGTTTTATCGGGAGATAACACCCTTGCGAGCGAACTTCGAGAGTACATATTCCAAGAAGTAAAGGACAAACCCATCTTTCTGTACAAACTTGCGCTCGATACCATACATTTTCGACCGCCTACTACTCTGCTGGGGAAGATATACTCGGAAGGTCAGGCAGAAAAATACATCGATTTGAAGAAAACCATGCTGCACTTTGTAAACTACGCGCGGATTTACTCCTTGAAACATAGGATACATGAAACGAACACCATAAGCAGGATCAAGAAGCTGATAAAAGAAGGTCATATTCCCGAAGTAGATGGACAGGATACCATCGACAGCTGGAATTTCCTGATGGATCTACGGTTGAAAAACCAGGTAGAGGCACTGGAAAGAAACTTCCACAAAGAAAATGCTCTGGTCTTGCAAGAAATCACATCCTGGCAGGAAACCATGCTGCGGAAAGCTATGGCGCAAATAAACGCCATGCAAAAGCGACTGGCAACCTACGAAGTGAGACAGATGGGGTAGATATGCGAATTGGTTTTTTCGGAGACATTCACGGTCGTGTGCACAAATTCCACCACGTTCTCCAGAAGGTAATGGAAGAGTACCAGATTTCCGTTGCCATTCAGGTGGGAGATTTTGGGATTTCCCGGAAAACGAGTAGCTCCATTGAGGCCTTGGGGGGATTCCCGATTCCGGTACACTTCGTGGACGGTAACCATGAAGACTTTCGATTCCTGTGGAAAGCCATGAAAAACGGAATTATCAAAGAGTGGGAAAAAAATAACCTCTTCTATCAACCCAGAGGGAGCACACTCGAGGTTCAAGGCGTGAAGATGGGTTTCTTCGGGGGAGCACTACATATTGGGCGCCCGCAAAAAATCATCAAGGGGAACCTGATCACTACCGACGAGCTGAACCGGGCCGTTTATGAGTTTTCGCAGTTCTCTCCGGAAATACTTGTCACCCATTCCTGTCCCGCAGGTATTGGAGTGGGGATGAAAGGTCTAGACATTCACCATTGGGGAGTTGTGAATCATATCCTCATGGCAGGATTCGACCCCGGACCAAAGACGGACTGCGGTGAGACTAAACACGCTATGTTGTGGAACCAGATGACACAACGCCCAAAGCTCTGGGTTTACGGTCACTTCCACGAGCAAAGAGTAGCGGAAGTGGATGAAACGAAATTTGTCAGCCTTCCGTGCCTGGAACACTATCATGAACACGTTATCTGGGATACGGAAAAGAAAGGATTGCTTATCAAATCTTGAAAGGAACACATCCGAGAGTTCTCTTGAGAACCGTTGAGAGTGGAGCATGGAGAGTTATGAGAAAGATCGAGAAGCTCGCTGCGCTCACGACGACGAGGTGGATTACCAGACCCTAGACCCCAAACCGGGCTCTTCGTCTCGACCTCTGTCCTCATCTCGTGTTTTTGATGCTCTTCTCCCGCTCTCCAAGGACGGCTTTTCAGCTTTTCATGCTCTTCTCGGAGAACGGTGGACGGAGAACGTTTCTCCTGCTCTTTCAAGCGCTCTTCGCCCGCGGAGCGGAACTGGCCGCCGAAGGCGACTGGCATCGCGAAGCGATACTGGCAAAGGCGAAGCCTTTACTGGCGGCGGGATGTTCTTCCTGCCAAGAACCGCTCTTCACATCTCTATTTCTTTTCCTTTGTTCTCTTATCGTTTATGATCTTCATGTGCTCGGGCGTGATGAGCGTAACGTTATTCTTCCTGGCCCAGTCCACACAGCCTTTTAAGGCAACCTTGAGGAATACCCTTGGCACCCTCGTCATCATGGCGCAGGCCTCATCGGTGAACTTAATATCGGGGTCAATTCGATCTGCCGCGTAAATAACGGTTGTGAGATCGGCTTCCTTTCCTGCCGGGATCTTCACCGCTATGGGCCGTCGGAACTTCGTGTACCAGAAGTATGCGGAATCACGATAACCATAATCCACGGGAACACGCGGAAAAGCAGAGGCCTTAACGCCGGTCACAATAGCTTCATACTGCTTTTCCTTTATGAGAATCTTATCGACTTTGAGGATAAAGTGACAGCCGAACTTACTGGTAATCCCGTTGAAGTTTCTATATGGCGGCTCAATACCTTCAAGCTGGTCAACGCGTGCTCTGTCCTCGAAGGCATCCTCCAGGGAATCATCCCACGTGCACTCAAACACCTGATAGGCCTTTTCAACAACCAGAGGACGGGTTCCCTCACACTGACCCGGCTCAAGCTTGAACTTACAGTCTGCCATCTTTTCCTTACTTGTCTCACCGGGAAAGCCCAGCCTGACAGCTTCTCGAAAATCATCTTTGCTGTCTTCAATGAAATTGATAGCACATACGCCGCGCTTAAGAATATTCTGGGCTGTATTTGAACTGTTGCGACTCTCCAGCAGCATTGCATAGTAGTCCTTACCTGCAATGTAATAGGGAAAGCACAGAGAATATGCGCCAAGATTTGTACTGCCATCGTCGGCAATGGTAGATATCAGCATGGTAGGCATCGGAAAAAACGCCGAGGTCTGGTAGAAGTTATCGACTATACGCAAATCTTTGAATGAGCTCATCTTCGCTTCTCCTCACATATTTTTTGTGATGCCGCAAGCAATCGTGCGCAGTAGTCATCGAACTGTTCCTGTTCTTTCTCGTCAAGACAGGATGACACTTCGTCAAACCATCTGTCATATACATCAACAACCTCAGAGATACTTTGCTTGCCCTTATCAGTTAAATACAACAGGTTTTTGCGTCTGTTCTCCGGATTCTGATACCGCTCGACGAAACCCTTGTTCTCAAGCGTCAAAAGCGCACGGGCTACAGTAGTCTTATCAAGGCGCAGATAAGCCGCCACGTCATCCTGAGACATATCCGAGTGCCCAAAGAGAAACGTGCATATTGAGTGCTCCGTGTCTGACATTCCAAGCACACGAATTCGACTGTGCCCGAACTCCTTTGCGTATTTCATCAGCAGGTTCAAATTGTGGAAATTCATAATCGCCTCCAACACTGCACACCCTGAACAGTTGAAGTATCAACAGTTGAAAGTGTAG
>LVBU01000507.1 GCA_001603185.1 Thermotogales bacterium Thermo_02
TAATAAATCTGTTTTTATTTTTGCGTTATTTTAAAGTAGCAATTATAATTTCGGGTCGAATTTTTAGCATTATTCTTTTAGTCACCCCTTAATCTCGGAGGTGCTTTGATTACTCAATTAGTAAAACCAGAGATCCTTGAATTACTGAAAACACGTCAATTAACTGAACTCAAGGAGATTTTGATAGATTGGGTTCCAGCTGATATTGCAGATCTAATCCTTTCGTTACAGGACGAAGAACAAGTATTGCTATTTCGAATTTTACCAAACGAATTGGCAGCTGATGTTTTTGAGTATCTCGATTTCGATACTCAAATTTCTTTTATTCGACTAATGAGCCGAGAAAATATTGCCGATATTTTAAATGAAATGTCGCCTGATGATCGTACCGCGCTTTTTGAAGAAATGCCTGCTAATGTTGTCAAACAGATGATCGCGTATCTATCTACAAAAGAGAAAAAAATCGCGCAGCAATTGCTCGGCTATCCAGAAAACAGTATTGGCAGATTAATGACGCCTGATTATATCGCTATTAAAGAAAATTGGGATGTACAAAAAACTTTGGATTTTATTCGCGAAAATGGCAAAAACAGCGAAACACTTAACGTCGTATATGTTGTTGATGATAAAGGAAAATTAATTGATGATATTAAAATTCGTGAGTTTCTTCTTTCTCCGCTAAATTCAAAAATTTCTGATTTGATGGACGGGCAATATGTGTATTTAAGCGTTAACGATGACCAGGAAACCGCGATAGATGTATTTAAGAAATATGACAGAACTGCCCTGCCTGTAATTGATGGGGCTGGAAATCTTGTGGGAATAATTACGATCGATGATATTTTGGATATTGCGGAAGAAGAAGCTACCGAAGACATTCATAAACTTGCTGGTATTGAAGCCTTAGAGAACGCATATCCATCAACTTCATTATTTCAAATGATTAAAAAACGTGCAGGATGGTTGAGCATTTTATTTATTAGTGAAATGTTTACCGCAACCGCTATGGGATTTTTTGAACACGAAATTGCAAGGGCTATTGTGCTTGCTTTATTTGTGCCATTAATAATTTCCAGTGGCGGTAATTCAGGTTCACAAGCATCTACGTTGATTATACGTGCACTTGCGCTTAATGAGCTAAAGCTGAAAGATTGGTTTTATGTTTTCAGAAGAGAATTATTTTCTGGCTTGATACTTGGCCTAATTCTCGCATCAATTGGATTTTTAAGAATATTTATTTGGCAGCAAACCTCTAATACATACGGTGCGCATTGGATGCTTGTTGCATTTACAGTTTGTATTTCTTTGATAGGTGTTGTAACCTGGGGAAGTTTAATTGGTTCAATGCTTCCATTTTTATTGAAGAAACTTGGTTTCGATCCTGCTACTTCTTCTGCTCCATTTGTAGCTACCCTTGTTGATGTGACGGGTATAATAATCTACTTTACGGTTGCAAATTTTATTTTATTCGGTTCTTTGTTCTAATATTATCTTAATACTTTATTAATTAATTGAATTTGCGTGAGGCCAAAAT
>LVBU01000508.1 GCA_001603185.1 Thermotogales bacterium Thermo_02
CTGTATAGCGGCACGCGAGAACAGGCTGTTATTCGTCTATGCTATCGTTTAGAATTGACATATATAAACAAGCGGAGAAACGAACTCAGAGAAGGTGAATTACTGTGGCAGAAAGACTAATCGAGGTCGTTCTTGATTCGGATCCTCGAGACAGACTGTCTAAAATACTTGAAGAGATTTCTGTGATCGCTCATTGGTCGGCTAAGCTCGATGAAGACATGTGGCAGACGAAAATCCTCCTTCTTGCCGAGAACAGTGAAAAGATACTGGACACGCTCGCACGAGAATTCTCAAGCAACCCTTCCTTCAGAGTTGTTATAATACCGGTAGAAGCTTCAATTCCAAGAGTTGAAGAGGATAAAGAGGAAAAAGAGAAACAACAAGTCGAAGACAAACCCATTTTCAAGAGAATCAGCAGAGAAGAGCTTTATCAGGATATTTCGGCAAGCATATCGAATAATGCAGTTGATCTAGTAATGGTAGTTCTCTCAGCGATCGTCGCCACCATAGGTCTTGTCAGAAACAGCCCCTCGATAGTCGTCGGTGCGATGGTCATAGCGCCCATGCTCGGTCCAAATGTCGCTCAGGCATTCGCGACTACTCTCGGCGATTCTTCTCTCGCTTTCAAAGCAATAAGAACAAACCTGATAAGAATCGGCCTGGGTTTCATCTTTTCGCTCTTCGTAGGTTTCTTCTTGAGAGTCGAACACACAATACCGGAGATATCGAGTAGAACCGTCGTTGATTTCGGAGATATTATCCTCGCATTCTCTTCAGGTACTGCCGCAGCTCTATCAATGACTTCTGGCCTTGCGACTTCTCTGATAGGCGTCATGGTCGCCGCTTCTCTTCTTCCGCCTCTTGCGACATCTGGAATTTTACTCGGCAACGGAAATCTTCAGGGTTCTCTGAACGCCCTGCTCCTCTTCTTCGTGAACATTGTATGTGTAAATCTATCATCGACTATTACTTTCAGACTTCAAGGTTTGGGACCGAGAACCTGGTGGGAAGCCAACAAGGCGGGCAAGGCCGTAAAAGTGGCTCTGATCGGCTGGTTTATACTTCTCTCATTGCTGGCGTTCGCCATATTCCTTGACAGGGGAATCTGAGAGATGAGCACGTAACAAATGTTACTGCCTGCTCCCTGAACACTGACGTATCATCTGATTGAAGAAGAATTTCGTGAGGGGTGATGTGTTATGTATAAGAGCAAAGTAAGCGATGGCAAGCTAGTAGTCGATAAACCCGGTCTGAAGGGATACGTAATATACAGCAAAGATACGGCTCATGCTGCCGTTGTTGAACTGGAAAGGGACAGCGTTCTTCCCGAACACAAGACTCCAGTCGATGTTCTCATGCTTGTTCTGGAAGGAAACGGTATCATCAATATCGGTGAACATGATTATGAGGTCTCCAAAGACGATGTCATCGATAGTCCGAAGATGATTCCGCACGGAATAAAGAATACGGGAGACGGCACTCTGCGAGTTCTGGTCGTAAAGGCACCCAGGCCCTGATAGGGCTTTGGCTTTCACACCCTAAAGACTGTATAATCCTGAAAGGGGGGGTGAGCCAATGTCGATATTCCTGTTCGTAACCATCAATCTGATAAACCTTTTTGCCATTCTCTTCTTTGTTTCGAAGTTCAGGTGGCCGTCGATCGAACACTTGCTGGGTGCAGTGACACTGCTCCTGGCAATCCCGGCAGCGATAATCGGAATACTTAACCTCATGGAGGGGCGCTGGCTCTTCACATGGCTTCCGGCACTCCTATACGTTGTTTGGGCGGCCTTTGATCTAGTTGTCGATCACGTTGTGAGAGTAGAGTTCAGGAACCCTTTCAGACCATCTATTGGAATTCCCTTTCTATTGCTTTACTATTTTTCGATAGGCGGCATGGCCGCAAGCCTTTACAGCGTAAACATATATCTGTGGATATTCTCGGGAGCGACCTGCCTGTTGAATGTATATGCCTCATTCTATGCGGCCTCACATGGGAAGGGCAACCTTATACAGCTTAAGAGGAAAGGCTAACGCGACTCGTAGAGTTCGACGACCTTTGATTTGGTCTTGAATTCACGGTAGAAGAGATAGCTTATAAATGCATTTGCCGCATAAAAGACCGTACTCAGAAGAAAGAGTTCAGTGTAGCCTTTGGCATAAGATCCTACCACATAACCGAAGATCATAGCGGCCACCGCTCTGACTGTGTTATTGAGAAACCCGTTTATGCCGGATACAGTCGAGAGCTTTGTGTTGGGAACGTACGAGAATACGATCGAAGTCATTATCGGATTCGTTATGTTCATGAATACGAACCTGAATGCATAGAGCGCGGTGAAAAGAAGGGGCTGCCTCACAATCGCAAGAGAGATCATCAGAGGTATCACGAGCATCTGCATCACAAGATTGAACTTGAGGGGTCCAAAGCGCCTGCCGAATCGATGCGACATGGTCGAACCCGCCGCGGTCCCCAGCTGGGCAATCGACAGGGCGATCCCGATAGCCGTTGCAGACATCCCAAAGAGGTCTTTGAAGATGAGATTGCCGAAGTGGATGAAGAGACCGGCTCCAAAACCCACCGTCGCCGTCGAGAAGAAGTAGTACCCCAGGACCCTCTTCTGATCATACTCCAGACCGGTAAAATCGAAGAGCTCCTTGAGCCCCGTCCTGGTCTCGCCCACCTCTATAATTGAAACAGGAAAGATAGCCACAAGGTGTACGATCATCGAGAGAATCAGAGTCGATCTAAGGCCTATTAGATCTCCGAAAGCACCCCCCAGAAAGTTCCCCAACACACCGCTGGCCATATTTATGCCGAAGTTCAGCCCGAAGATCTTTGCCCGGTTTCCAGTCTTCGTTATGCCGGTTATGGTAGCCATCACTACGGTAAAGGCGGTAACTGTGAACCCGCCCTTTATAAAAGAGAAGACCATTATCAACGTCGGATCGGTTACAAAGGCGAGCGCGATTCCCGAAACAGGTACCACAAGAACCGAAAGCACGAGAATTTTCTTCTTCCCGATCGTGTCAGCAAGGACCGCGGCGAGAAGTCCTATTATGGCCGATCCCCATAGCTGAGCGGAAGTTATATTGCCAATCAAGTGATTTGAAAAACCTAATTCTCTCAAAAAGAGGTTGTAAACGACCCTGTACATTGAGATCGTTATTATCGTTATGAACGTATAAATCAACAACAGGGCGATTCTGCGTCGCAATTTTATCCCTTCTTTGTTTGATTTGCTAACCATATTCTACCACCGACCGGGCGAGTTTTTTTGCCGTATGGGCCCTTGGTGAAATGGAAAGAGGGCTGGAACTGCTCCAGCCCTCGAATTCGAAGAATAACGGTCAGAGATTGTGCTCTTTAAGGAATTCGTCTATCACATCTACCAGATCGGGCTTGCCGATCTCCTGAAGCTCGTAGCCTATTCTGACTGCCGGCTTATTTATATCGATGACTCTTCTCAGGTCGATCGGAGTACCGATTATAACCAGATCGACATCGGCCCTGTTTATTGTATCTTCAAGTTCCTTCATCTGCTTGTCGCCGTAACCCATCGCGGGTAGTATCTCATGGACGTGGTCGTACTTCTCATAAGTGGCTACTATCGAACCGACCGCGTACGGTCTGGGATCGACGATTTCCTTTGCGCCAAACTTCTTTGCTGCAACCCAGCCCGCGCCGTACCTCATGCCGCCATGAGTCAGCGTCGGTCCGTCTTCGACCACGAGAACTCTCTTTCCCTTTATCTGAGACGCCTGGTCTCCTTCGATAATTATCGGAGAAGCACCGTCGACGACTATGGCATCGGGATTATACCTGGCGATATTCTTGCGGACGAGCTCAATTCCCTCCGGAGCTGCAGTCTCTTCTTTGTTTATAACAACGACATCGGCCATCATAAGGTTTGTGAAGCCCGGATAGAAAGTCGTTTCATGGCCCGGTCTGTGCGGATCGACAACGGTTATATAGAGATCCGTCTTGTAGAAAGAGAAATCGTTGTTCCCGCCGTCCCAGATGATAACATCGACGTCCTCTTTTTCGGCCTCTCTCATGATCGCTTCGTAATCGACTCCGGCATAGATCACGGCCTTTCTGTCTATGTGAGGTTCATACTCTTCTCTCTCTTCTATCGTGCATTCGTGTTTGTCTAGATCGGCATAGTCGGCAAACCTCTGTACCTTCTGTTTCACAAGATCTCCGTAAGGCATCGGGTGCCTTATAGATACTACTTTCTTTCCCTTTGCCCTCAGGATGTCGAGGACTCTGCGTGTCGTCTGACTCTTGCCGCAACCGGTTCTAACGGCGCAGATCGAGATAACTGGCTTGGAAGACTTGACCATAGTCTTGGAAGGTCCTAGAAGAATAAAATCCGCTCCGTGAGCGTTAGCTATCGCCGCTCTTTCCATGACATACTGATGGGGGAGATCGCTGTAAGCGAGGACTACCTGATCGATCTTGTGTTCATCGATCAACCTTCCGAAGTTTTCTTCCGGTAATATCGGAATTCCATCGGGATAGAGTGAACCGGCCAGCTCGGCGGGGTACTTCTTGTCGTCAATTCCGGGAATCTGAGTCGCCGTGAATGCTACAACTTCGAATTCTTCGTTGTCGCGGTAGTAGGTATTGAAGTTATGAAAATCCCTACCGGCGGCACCGAGAATCAAGACGCGTTTCTTTTCCAATTTCTTCACCTCCAGTGTTTTCTTTACACAATCATCTAATTTTAGCAGTATCGGGAAGCTCCCTTCAAAAAAAGCAATATCCCGCATGAAACGATAGGGAGCGAAAACGACCCCGTTATTATCTTATGCATCAGTATGCGTGAGTATGCGCAGGTATCAGCCGCCATTCGCGGCGTTGATTATGAGGACTCTGGAATCCCTGGGTAAGGTTTCTCCTTCTCTTATCAAGCGCCCATCAGCCATTACAAGAACCGGCTCTCTTTTCAGGCCAGTTTCCTGAAGCAGCTTATCTAGAAGCATCTCATTTTCGAACGTCCATTTCTTCTCGCCATAAACGACTTCCATAAAGTTTCACCACCCACCACACAATTACTACTGGCAGACTTCGCATTCCGATCTTCGACTTATCTCTAGCTCTTCAAATACGCTGTTTCTGAGATCAAACCAGAAAATACTTTCATACGGCTTATTTCTATTAAGAAAATCAACGGCAATCGCTGCCTGGACCATACCAC
>LVBU01000509.1 GCA_001603185.1 Thermotogales bacterium Thermo_02
GAACCCGCCGCGTGGTGAATAAGGCGCGCTGTTTTTTATAAGCTTATATAAAAATTCAATTCTACGTCCGCCGTTATCCCAGCCTAGCTCATTATTAATTGATTGAGCGTTAAAAATTTCCGAGGTGTACCCGTTTAATTTCAAATTCAGAATTGAGCGAAGATAATACAAAGTGAGTTTTTCATCCTGCACCGGATTACCAATATGAAAATTAACGCGCTCTGCCGGAGGAACGGATGATGACGCGGTTGCCTCGCTTATTTCCGAAATTTTGCCCGGGCGTATCGGGCGCAGTTCGAAGAGTCTGTCTATGTTGTGTTTAGTGTTCAATATTACAATAATACTTTCATTCTTTTAATTTTCGCAACGGCGCAAAGAGCATAATGCAGTTCATTCATTTAAGAATGAACTGTTCGCAGTAATTATTTTTTAGAGGTGGTTTGCAGCAAACCGCCGAGAAAATTTTTTAGCACCTCAACAAGCTGCGAGCCGTTTTCAAAATCACCTAGCGATACAATTGTCCGTGCGTTTTTCAAATTCTGGCTTGCTTCCGCTAGCCGCGCGACCTGCGGAGTTAATAAAAGCAATTCAGGATTATTTTTGAACATGCTCATTTCTTCTTTTTCAATCTCTAGTTTTATTTTATCTCTTTTAATCTGCTCGTTCAATTTTCTTAAAGCTAGCGCGGCTTCTTTTTCTTCCTCAACTTCCTTCATCTTATACTTATGCATTTCGAGTTCGTGCTCATATTTAAGAATTTCCTCGTCGGCTTTTAATTTCATTTGCGCACTGTTGATTCTTAATTCCTGATTTCGTTTTTCAGTTTCTTCAAGAATTCGCGAAGCTTCTTTCTGGCGGATTGCCTCCGCAATTTTTTTATCTGCCGGCTCAACGGATTGGATTGTAAGTGAGAGTATATCAAGCCCAAATTGTGAATCAATATTCTTTGTCTGCTCGCGCAGATATTTAGCAATACCTTCGGATTTAATTTCTTCCACATCAAAATTTTCTGTGTATTCTTTAATCTTGCCCTGCAAAACAACATCAAGCTCTTTTGCAGCATCGCTTAAGGAATCGTGACCCCACCCTCCAATATGTATGAGTTTGGAAATATTATTGAGCGAAGGAGTAACCGTAGCCGTAAATTTTACAACAAGCGGAATTTTTCCTTTTGCCTCGGGTTCAACCGAAGAGGATAAAGTATACGCCGTGCTTGACATAGCTAAGCTAAAATGTTTTGGATAGAAACGAGTTTTTCTATATTTAACTTGTCCTTTCGATTCAAATAAAATTATTTGCCCGGGTTTTTTAACCCTGTATTCCGATAATATCAAAACGATCAAAATCAATATTATAATGCCTATTGCAA
>LVBU01000510.1 GCA_001603185.1 Thermotogales bacterium Thermo_02
ACGCTGCAGAGCGCCCCGTATTCGACTTTCAATCCTACCTTAGTCCAATTCAAACCGACAACCGAGAGCACGCCGTGGTTGATGTTGACGCTTTCAATCCTACCTTAGTCCAATTCAAACGCCACGTCCCGGTGAGTGCCGCTGTGGGCTCCTGTGCTTTCAATCCTACCTTAGTCCAATTCAAACAACTCCAGCCCGAGCGAATAATCCAAGCTCGTTTTGACTTTCAATCCTACCTTAGTCCAATTCAAACCGGACCACGCACGTAATATCACAACAGCCTCGTCGATCTTTCAATCCTACCTTAGTCCAATTCAAACTCCTCACCCGGGTCCGGGAGTGGACCGACGTTACCCCTTTCAATCCTACCTTAGTCCAATTCAAACCTCGGAGGAGGCGATCATGTAGCACCCCCGTTGCGCTCTTTCAATCCTACCTTAGTCCAATTCAAACACACGATCGCCTCCGTCTACGGTTACCAGATCGGCCTTTCAATCCTACCTTAGTCCAATTCAAACAGCCGGACCGAGGGCCTCCGGGAACAGATGATCGAGCTTTCAATCCTACCTTAGTCCAATTCAAACCCTGAGCCTTGATGACCTTCATAGTGTCCTCAAGGCCTTTCAATCCTACCTTAGTCCAATTCAAACTTATCAACCGTTTCCCAAACATTCTGGTTCATATGTCTTTCAATCCTACCTTAGTCCAATTCAAACCGGCGTCGATATCGACGCGGAGATGCTTCGCGTATCTTTCAATCCTACCTTAGTCCAATTCAAACGGGCCAAGACCGATGATCTGATCTGCGTCCTGGCACTTTCAATCCTACCTTAGTCCAATTCAAACGGGTATACCCGTCAAATCGGTTCGCCCCATCAAACACTTTCAATCCTACCTTAGTCCAATTCAAACGAGACAACGCACGTCGAAAATCAGACCGTTGATCATCTTTCAATCCTACCTTAGTCCAATTCAAACCGGTCTCGTACACCTGTACCGGCCCCCACGACCCATCTTTCAATCCTACCTTAGTCCAATTCAAACCCCGGGAACTGCAGGGGGTGGCCCTCGCGAGGTACCCTTTCAATCCTACCTTAGTCCAATTCAAACCGCGCCAAATTTTGCCCTTTTTAGCCGGTAAAGGAGCTTACACATCTCATATTATACACCTATGTCGTGGATCCTCAATAACGCATTCGGTATATAATGATCCACGACAGGTCAGATGATCGTGCAGGTATCTCCCTTCTCTTGGCCAATTGTGCTCACGGTCACAGCATCCTGCGTCCGAAAAGAGTAAAGGCGCACAGAATCTTCAGCATCCTTTGTCAATTCCTTTAACCCATGCTGGATCTCCGCCCACTGCTTGTCGGTGATATTTCCCTCAAACACCGAGTTCTGAACCCAATTGAGGTACCGGCGCAGGTAGTAGCAGACTTTCGAGACCCGGTCCACGGAGACGTCGTATACGATGATCACAAACATTCTACCACCAAATAGTGAACGGCTCATACCGGCTCATGCCCATCAGGTGCTTGCCAAGTTTGAGACATTCGAGATATGGGAGTCGCCCATACGAAACATTCCGTTTGAGAGTTCGGTGCTTGATCGTTGTATCCAGCCGGGAGTTGAATTCGGCGAGAAACAGCCTGCGCCCGTTATCATTGAGCAGGCACGACTTGAGATCCGTCTCGAAGTCATCCTGTGAGATCATATTCTTATTCACCAGCTTGAAGATCGTCCGATCAACCAGGAATGGCTTGAAGATCTCCGCAACATCAAGAGCCAGCGAGAATCTCCTTTCTGAGGGTTCGTGCAGAAAGGAGATCGTTTGATCGAGCTGGGTGTGGTAAATCGCATTGATCACGATCCCGTACATCAGCGAGTTCCCAAAGCTGATCATGGCGTTCACCGGGTTTTGCGGTGGCCTTCGAGTCCTCTCCCCGAAAGAAAAACCGCCGCCCAGGATGCGATCGAACGTGGCGTAGTAGGTGTTACGGATGCTCCCCTCCACCGCCATGAGCTCAGCAACAGTCCCGCGCGAGTCGATCCCTCCGAGTGCCTTCCGGATAAAATCAGTTTCTCCACTCAGACCTTTATCCTGGTAATACTCAAGGTTCCTGAGAATGTTCTGTGCCGCACCGGAGACGAATGCCCGCGCGATCGTCATCCGCTTCTCCGGGTCACTGTAATGTGCTGCCTGCCGCACATGCATCTCACCGGAGAGCAGGGCCTCCCGCGGGAGCAAGGTGCTCTCGTAGTGACCATGGTAGCCGAAGAAGTGAATAGGGATGTTATACTTCGCAAGGAACGAGATCACTCCTGATGTGATCGAGATCCGTCCGTAGGCGAAGATCGCGCTGATCTGCTCCACCGGCAGGGCCCGCTTGACATACTCCGACTTATCCGAAACGTCCAGTAGGTCGACCGGCGACTCCTCGCCGTCCATTTCCAGGATAAATTCAGGATCTTCACCATCTACCGGTATCTCCTGTGTCGGCTCATCCTTTCGGCTGACGAAATAGAC
>LVBU01000053.1 GCA_001603185.1 Thermotogales bacterium Thermo_02
CTTCACCTATCAGATTCGATACTGACAGAATCTCGGGTATAGTATTATCTATCCATACAGTATTTGTTTCATTGTAGATCCCTTCAACGCTCTTACTCTCTTCAACTCTCAAGCCCTGTTCCCTTAGAAGTCGATCCAGTATTCCGCTGCCTTCAGTGATCAGTCTTATCATGGACCGTCCCTATCTTGCCCAGAGCTTCTCAAGAGTGTATTTTGCTGAAAAGTCTTTGTGGGGCTCTCCTTGATACCAGTAGGCCACCGTCGCTATGTCATCTGTAAGAGGCTGGAATGTCCCGTCGGGGTACCAGCCAAGTGCCTGTAATGTGACCTTTAAGGACTGGCTGAACCTTATCGGGTCTGGAAGGTGCCAGCGGTAAAGTCCGTGCCTTGGCACTTCGCCCTCTTCCCTCCTCCACAGAGGATAGCCGCAGAAGGGAGCCGAGAAGGTCTCTCCAAAGCACCAGGCACCACCAAAGTAATCTTCCGTTCCCGTCGTACAGATTGTGGGATCTCTCTCGCCGTCGAGGAAGAACTTAACCTCTCCTTCTCCCCACCAGCCGTTGGAGAATTGAGTCCACGCGGCCACTGTTCCCACATAGTGACCGTTACCCTGAACTCCATCCAGTATGACATGTTCGGGGTTCTCTCTGGTTGTCATCGACCTTCTCCATGAAGCGTGGAAGTAAGCAGCCGTCGGCGACACCGGGGCCAGTGAATAGTTTATCTGATAGAAGAAGCCCTGAACCTGTTTGGAAGAGAGATTTTCAATCGTAATCCGTGCGCTCCTTCTGAAGGGCATAGGCCAGTAGCAGTTGAATCCTCCCGAAGGATTCACTGCGACAGGCAGAGAGTTGACACTGTATCTTAAGCCATGAGTGCAGGCGAAGAAGTCTCCGAGCGGTACTTCAACGGAGGGAGTGACTTCGTCGTCCCAGTAAAACCTGAGAATCGAAGTCCTATAAGATTTGCTATCGGCAGTAATCCATATGTGCTTAATGGTGCCCGGACCGGATATTCTTGCCAGCTCTATCGTTTCTTCCGGCGGCAGATCTATACAGGGCCTGACTTTCCAGCCCTTTCCAAGTCTCTTAGCGGGCCCTGTTCCCTGAGGGTCTTCGAGGGCACCTCCTGACTTTGAGCCGTCGGGGTTTTCGGCAGATATCGATCTCGAGACTTCACTCGAAAGCTCTGCGAGATCTGCAAAATCAAAGGACATAGAACACCTCCTGTTTACTTATCGAATCCGGATGTTAGCCTTATTCCCTGGACTATCCATTTCTGAGCGATCAAATAGACAAGTATCATCGGTATGGAGGAGAGAGCCGCCGCGGCCATCTGGGCCGGATAGTTGGTGACGTATTGAGTCGAAAACATTGCAACTCCGACTTCGATTACGCGCATCTCCTTGCTCCTGGTAACGATGAGCGGCCAGAAGAAGGAACGCCACATCCCGAGGAAAGTGAAGGTCCCTACGGTCGCTATTACAGGCTTGCAAAGAGGCATAACTACTTTCCAGAAGATCTGCCATGTCGAAGCTCCGTCTATTCTTGCAGCGTCCTCGATACTACCGGGCAGGGTAAGCATATACTGCCGCATGAGAAACAACCCCCATATATTACCAAGGGCCGGCACTATCATTGCCCAATATGTGTCTACCCAGTTCAGAGAGTGAAGGATAATAAATCCGGGTATGAGAGTTACGACTCCGGGAAGTAGCATAAAGGCTATAAAGACTTTGAATATGAAGTCGCGCCCGGGAAATTCCAGTCTCGATAATGCGTAACCTCCCATGGATACCAGGACTATCTGTCCAATCAACACCACGATGGTTATAAACAGTGTATTGAATATGTACCGCTCCCAGGGCTGAGCCTTCCACATCTCGACATAATTCTCGAAGCGAAAGACGTCCGGTATCAACTTTGGGGGCATGCGGTACATCTCGAACTCGGCCATAAAAGAGAGTGAGATCATCAGTACGTAAGGCAGAAGAGTCGATAAACCGAGCAGTAGAAGCAGACCGACGATCAACACTCTACTGGCTATCTTAAGCAATCCTCTTGTTTTCATCTAAACACCCCCCGCCTAGAAGTAGGCCTTCCAGCTCTCTTTTCCAAAGAGCTTGAATTCCGCCAGTGTCAATACCGCGAGAACCATGAAGAGAATCCATGATTGAGCCGCCGCGTAGCCCATTCGCAACTCTACCCAGGCCGCCTCCCAGATATGATAGAAGACTACATCCGTCGATCTGAGCGGGCCTCCCTGCGTAAGCACGTAAACGGGAGTGAAGACCTGGAACGAGCCGATAACGCTGGTAACGAGAACGAAGAGACTGGTAGGTTTCAGTAGTGGCAATGTGATTTTCCAGAAGATCCTCGGTTTGCTCGCCCCATCGACGCTCGCAGCGTCGTAGAAGTCTTTGGGGATACCCTGGAGTCCGGCGAGGAAGATCAGCATCTGACTGCCGATCGCCCCCCATATGCCTATTATCATCATCGATATAAGCGCGAACTGGGGCGAATCGAGCCACGCTATCGGTGGAATCCCGAAGAAATTCAGCACGTAGTTTATCACTCCGAAATCTCTGTTGAATATCCATCTCCAGACTATCGTGGTCGCGACCCCGGCAGTCACCACTGGAAGGTAGTACAGAACTCTCAAGAAGATAGAGAGCTTTCCGAGCTTGTTGACGGCTATTGCCAGAAGTAGCGAGATGAACATGCCGATCGGCACGTACAGAGAGTAGGCGGCCGTGTTTTTCATGGCGTTCCAGAAGTTGCTATCGGCAAAGAGTTCGACGAAATTCTGCATACCCACAAACGGCTTGGCGGGGTCCAGAATACTCCATCTTCTAAAGGCGAGAAAGAGCGCAAAGGCCATCGGACCAACGGCCCACCAGACCAGATGAACCAGAGCCGGCAGAAGAAATCCGTAGCCGATGAATGTCCTTCTTATGAGCTTGCTGGAACTGATATTGGCCACTATAAAACCGCTTATCAGAGATAGAAGGGCAAGCGTAACGACCAGGCCTATCGAGAAGAACTGTATAGAAAGCTTAGAGTTTTCTCGCGGCGTCTGTTCTATGATCACTCTGTATACGGTGTCTCCAACTGTTTTCTCTCCATATGTTTGAATTACACTATTGAATTTCCCAATCCCAAAGCCGTAGCCATCAATTATCTCGGGCTCCTCAAGAGACAATCTGTCCAGTCTTCTGGCCGGGATCGTCGATGCGACTGCTGCTTCACCGGCGACAACCAGATAGTTCTGGCCGGTTTGAAGTCTCGAAGTATTGAGATACTGTGTGAGAGTCCTGCCGGTCATGTGGTCACCGAGAAGTTCGGTGTTCCAGAACCAGCCTCTTGAGGTCTTTACAGTTATCTCTTCGCTCAATGTGTCTGCGGCGTTTCCATAGACCGTGAACCCGAGAATTAACGCAATTACAACTGCAGGAAGGAAGGCCACCGAAGCAAAAAGAACTCTCCGCGTTCTGGACATTCTCGTACCACGGGCTACTTTTCTGTACATCAGGTAAAGTATAAAGACGGCGAAAATCGCACAGGAGACTCCTGCAATCCATGAAAGGAGAGTCAAATAGGCCGCCTTGGCCTCCCAGGATGATGGTCTGATAGCCGTTACGAAAAAGGCCTTCACGTCCCAGTTGTCGGAGTCGTAAATGGCGGATGCAGTTACATGAAATTGAACGCCATCGATCAACAAGTCAAGACTCTCTGGCCTTTGACTGTTCATGGTGCTTCTGAAAAGCCGGAAAAGACTGGAGTTATCGATCTCCGGGACTTTGCCGACGTTTCTGAAATCCCTTTCATCGCCGTAGTAAACGAGAAGATCACGTTCATACAGTTTTTCGGATAGGTCGATTATCTCGCCGAATCTGTCAAGCAAAGCAATAAAGACGGTATCGTCTGGTAGTAAAATACCCGTCTGAATGTACAGTGTATCGTTTTCCATGGCAATCTCTGCTCTCGGATAGCCGTCGGAATAAGAAATGTTCTCGAAGAATAACGAAGATGACAGATCGGCCGGAAGAGAGTATCCAAAGTCGTCAAGGAGATCGCCATAGTAATCGAACAGCCCGGCATAGACGAGATCATTCGAGAGCATTTCCAGGATCTCTGGCAATTTCGAAGGATCGGCTTCAAGGGGCTCAAGATCAAAGACGATTCTCTCAACTGAACTGAGGTAATTCAGCTTTATACTTCTCAGCAAAACGGCTTCATTCTGCAATCCCAGTTGAGAATAGCTGTCTGCCAGATACATATTCAGAACTAGAAAGCCCCCAAGAACAAGTGAAAAGACAAACAAAGTGAGAACAATCAAGACCCGCTTCTCTTTCAAAGCGATCCCTCCCAGAAAATTCGGGGGAGCCGCTCGTAGCTCCCCCGTCTTCTTTGATCAATACTCGCCCTTTTCTATGTACTCATCCATAGTTCTGGCAGCCCAATCCATAGCCTCTTTTACAGTTGCGCCACCAACGTTTATCCTGTCGAAAGCTTCTGCCCAGGTAGACTCGAACTTCGGCCTGTAGAACTTTGTCTGTGAACCGACCGGAACGCGCGCGAATTCGAGCATGCTTATGAATACTGAATCCATCTCGTCCCTTTCACCCTGTTCTTCGGCGACGCTCCTTATGGCTGAAATCGCCAGGCCGCCCTCAAGGCAGCGTTTCGTCTGGGCATACGCGCTTGACAACCATGCGGCAAGCTTCACAGCACCGGTCTTGTCGGAAGCCGCAGCTGGAACCGCCCAACCAGATGCGTAGGTAACTGTTGCCTTGCTATCCATGCTGGCAAAGGGTAGAGTAGTCGCACCGACTTCAAGATCTGCGCCTCTTGCAATCTGACCCTTTACAGAGACGTTGAACCATCTTCCCGTTATTATCATGCCGACTTTTCCTGTGTAGAAGAGCGATCCGGCTCCACCGAGGGCGCTTGCCTCCTGAGGAGTGGGTGCGTAGCCCTTGGATAGAAGATCCATATAGAAGCTATAGGTTTCGACGTTGAGATCGCTGTTCAAATAGCCGGATACCTGCAGGAAGTCGGGGCTGAAGACTTCGCCACCGCTGGCCCATAGTATCGGGACAACGACTCCTACCCACGACGGGAAGCCAAACCCCCAGACATCGTTTTTGCCGTCTCCGTCGGTGTCTTTGCTGAGGAGTCTGGCAGTCTCGGCAAACTCTTCCATAGTCCAGCCTTCGGCCGGCGGATAGGAAATTCCGGCCTCATCGAAGACCTTCTTGTTGTAGAAGATGCCTATCGGACTGGTATCCTTCGGGAGAGCATAAAGGCTTCTTCCGGATCTGAAGATATCTACCAGTACCGGGAAGTACTCGTTCAGGTTCGTACCGCTTACGCCGTCTCTGCTAAGCCTGCTTATGAAGGGATTTAGGTCTGTAAGGTAATTCCCCTCCACAAACGATGGGATCATTTCGGCATCAAGAAGAATGACGTCTGGGGGTGTTCCGGCACCGATATCCGTCAAAATCTTCTGATAGTACTGACCACCGGTCACCGGTTCGAAGACTACTTCGTATTCGGGATTCAGTCTCATGAACTCGGCTATAATAGCCTCATCCAGGGCTGCTTCGTCGGCGCCTGCCCAGCTGGAAACTCGCAGTTTAGTCTTTCCCAGGCCAATTGAAGCCACCATTAGCAACAGAACAACGATCAGCAAGACTCTCGTGAACTTTGCTCCTTTCATACATCCACCTCCATTTTTTACCCTGTCCGCAATGAGCGGGAATGAGATTCGCGGTCTAAAACACTGGCACTCAATACAAGTGACTTCGATATTCCATTACTGAAAAACCTTGACCGCTTAAGAGAAAAGCTAGATAATCAGTTCAAGTCTTTCGCCTTTGCCGGCTCTCGTGGTCTTTCCTGAGTAGCTGGCCTGAAGAACTCCATTCAAGAACTTAACAGAAAGCTCTTTGCCTTTAATGATGAGATTTTCGATCTCGAAATCAATGCCGAACGGAAAGGGATCGATTATCAAGCTGTCTTGAGACAGTTCTATACCGGCAAGGTATCTAAAGAGAAGATCTATTACCCACGAGTGCTGATAATCGTCAACACCTCTATACGTTGAAGCCTTTCCGTTGAACGGGTTATAGTGTTCAAAACAGTTAGGCCTTGCCAGATCGCCTTCGTAGTACATCATGCGAATGAACTTCAAGATGAGCTCAACGGTTTTTTCTTTCAGTAGATTGTCTTCGAATCTTCGTGCACAGAGGCCCAGAACGTCCGCAATGTGGCTGTTAGTCATCGGCCAAACCCTTCCATTCCATGGACAATTGTGCCTTTTGCTCTTCCATTCTGCCCACGGACTGAAGAGAGTGTCATCGACGCTTGTAGCCGGTACCGGATACTCTGTCCAGAACTCCTCAGGATTCAGCAGATGCCTCTTAAGACCTTCAAGATGTGATTCATCTACGATATCCGTCATGTAGGGATAAAAACAGACGGCAGCCTTGATTCCTGTAGGCTTCCAGTTAGTCGGATTAACGTCTGAAAAAAGCATCTCTTCAGAATCCCACATGAGCTTGAGAACGGCTTCCTTTGTTTTTTCAGCACTTTCCTGGAAGTGTAAACTCTCCTCTTTCAGACCCAGGGAATCGGCTATCCAGGCAAGCATTTTTTTGACGTTGTAAATGTAAACGGTGGCATCGACCCCTTTAAGACGTATGTTGTTTATCCAACCGTACCTGTCTGCCATCGGATCAACCGAGGTGTATCTACTCATGTACTCCTGTCCGGTCTCATACTGATCCACCACGTCGTATAGTCCGGAGTCTTCTCTGTCACGCACATTCTCGAAGTATTCTAGATACTTCTTCATCGGTTCATAGATTCTCTTTAGAAATGCGGGATCTGGATGATTCTTCTGGAGTTCAAGCAGCGCTCTGCCCCAATCGGCATGGTAGAAACCGTTTTCCTGCAGCTGATTGATATAGATGTGCCCTGCAAAGGAACCATCTTCTCTCTGATTCTGAATAAAGTTCATCAGGCTTCCATGTGCAATCTCCGGGCTTGGTGCCCATCGGGTCTCGAGAATATGGCATTGGGCACTGTATGTAATGAAGGCCCTGAAGTAATCAAGACCTTCAGCAACAGCCGGATAGTGCATATACGACTCTTCGACGCTGGTTGTGAAAAGTCTGAGACCAAACCAGCGATAGTAGTAGTATTTTTGTAGAAAAGGCTCGTCGATCCAGAAATAGGGTAACGTGTTGAAATACTCTTCCCAGCTGTCCCGGCTCGCTTTCGCAATGTCAGTTTCGAGGCTCTTTGAAGAGATCGAAGAGGCTTCCTCAAGAGTCGGGGCGGCAGCCAGACCGCAGGAAAACTGAATGTGGGCTCCAGGCTCCAGTCGGATCCTCCTGTGCAATCCGATGTAGAGTAATCCTTCGCGATTTATACCGTCGCTCTTCACCTCTTTCAATAGACCTCTATCAGACAACTTTTCATAGAAGGGGGTCAGCCTGAAGTTCGGGAGATTTCCCGTTCTCTCTGAAAAGGAGATGTTGTAGCTTTCAAGGCCCTCCATAACCAGCGCAACATAGGCCGGGTATGCCCTTCTTCGTGGTTTGCACAGGCGTTTCTTGAAGGCTATTCCATTTTTGATAATACTGGCGATTTCCGTATCGCTTTCACTTTCGTTGTCTGAACATGGTTGAGCGGTCCAGAGAACAGTATCGAGCTCGAGAATTCTGTCAGAAGTGTTTTTGAGTGTGAACTTCGATCCCAGGAAGTCATCCTTCATTACTGCTTTCTCTTCTACTAGCTCCAGTCCATCTGAATTGAAAACGCTTCTCAGAACGGCCGGATTCCACAGACGGTCAGCACAACTGAAGTCCAGAGGAGTTCCATTGTTGATAACACTCAAGGTGTACCCGGGTTCAATTCTCAGATCAAAATAACTCACAAAATCCCAGGCTCCTGGAAAATCGAGATAGTTTGGAAATGGAGGTGTCCACAGAAGGCGATTACCTCCTCCGAGATACCACTTGTCTTTTCTTTCTAGTAGTTTGAGAACATCTCTCTTCACAGCTCTCACTCCCGCATCGAAAATCAAGAGTTGTCAATAGCTAATGCCCGTGACATCCTGAATATCTTTCCTGTCAAGATCAATAATGTGGTCGTAAATCCTGAGTGCTTCAGCCGAATTTCTGGCGATTATCGCATCGTAAAGCGTTCTATGGAATGGCAGTCCTGCGTCACCGAAAGTCTCCAGTCCCAGAGGCGACTTCCACAGGACCTCGAGACCGTCGAATACAACCTGAAAGACTTTTTCTAGAAAACGATTGTGAGAGATCTCGAAGATCTTCTTATGAAATCTAGAATCTACATTTCCCAGATCCCTTCTCGAAACTATTGCCTTTTCGAGATCTTCCATGCAGATGGCAAAATCCTCAAAATCCGATCGAGTCGCGCTGGCTATCGCAAGACTGATCGCAGATCTCTCCAACGTTCTCCTCAATTCAATCAGATCGAGTATGTCGCGAGCGCTGTCGGTTTCGATTTCGAAGTTCACATTGAAAAGAATCTTCAAACGACTCCTCTTTAGAACAAAGGTTCCGCTGCCATGAACTGTTCTTGTAACTCCCTCATATTCCAGAACGCGTATAGCCTCTCTGACTATTGTCCTGCTTACGCCAAGTCTCTCAGACAACTCAAGCTCACCCGGTAGTTTGTCGAGATCATCCAGAACTATCATTTTCTTCAGTCTATTCACAATGTCCGTCGATGTTCTTCTTGTCTTCATATAGACCACCTTAGAATTGACTAGTTGTCTAATTTCTATACAACCTGTACAATAATTCTAACTCTTTCTCCTCCTGTTTTTAAATACGAAGAATCTAATCCTTCTGGATACAGGAGTGATTCTGAACAATGAGAGACGATAATGATTACTTTTCAGAAGTAGGCGTGAGAAGTTGTCGACAAGTGGTGGAGACAGATATTGACGCATTGGATGGTAGAATTTCACTAGTCGTCATAAGCAAATTCTTTAATATCTAGTGGATGATAGTGAACTCTAAGCTGATTCTCTCGAAAGTCCGACTATTGTGGCATGGAATTGCATAACCTCTTGAATAGCAGAAGGAATTTTACACTGACGAGCCATTACCGTATCCTTATCATGGAATATCACAGTAACGCATGTTTGGACGGGATCTGGATAGTTCGCTGGCAGAAAGGGTGGTAGCGTTTTGTCTGTAGAGCAGATAACTTTGATCTTTTTCGGGGTAGCTACCGGGTTACTCAATATAGTTCTTTTCATTACTAACAGACAGCGATTTCTGATCTACTGGGCCGGGGGATATCTGCTATTCTCCTTCAGCGTCTTCCTGAGAATATACGAATTCTCTATCCCTATTACTGTTCTGAAGTATATCGCGTACATGACGACTCTCTTTCTCATCTCAAGCGGGGTATTACGCTTTGCAGAAAGAAATTGGGAAAAATGGCTCAGACTTCTGTACTGTGCCGCGCTAATCTATATTATCTTAATTACGGTTATTAGCGGCGATGAATTCGGGGCTAAGATAGTGAGTTACTCTGCGACCTCTCTCTTCATGTTTCTTTCAGGAATCGCCTTTCAGTATACAAAGAGTAAGGTGGGACTCTTTGGCAATCTTACCGGAGTCTTGCTGATAATCTCTGCATTTGTTGTAGGAGTAGATCCCTTTAACCTGGAAGAGATGAATCCGGTAGTAGGGATTTCGGCTGGACTGGGATTTGCTTCTTCTATGTCGATTATGGTCAGTTACTTCATCTCTCAGAACAAAGAGCTAAGAGATTCCAGAAACAGCACGCTCGAGACTCAAGAGTACTTGAAGTCGCTTCTGAGATCTCTTGATGGTCTGGTCTTCAGCTACGATCTGGAGGGCAGGTTTGTTGACTTCTTTGTCCCCGAAGCGAAGAGTCTTAAGAAGGAAGACAGACTCTTCATACCGCCGGAGAAATTCATTGGCCGCAGATATAGTGAAGTGCTACCCGAGGAGCTCGTCGAGAAAATGGGCGGGGCCTTTTCACGGGCTGTTAAAGGTAGTGTAGAGATGCTGGAATACCCTATAGATTTAGATTCCGATGTCGAATGGTACGAGAGCTTTATCAGTCCCAGATACAATGGACGGGGTTCGTTGCTGGGCTTCACGAGTGTAAGCCGAAACGTGTCCGAGTTGAAACGCGGACGCCTCGAGATAGAGAAGCGAGAGAGACTTCTCAGGGCCTCTGCAGAGGTCGTCAAGATGCTGGTAGATTCATGCGTTCTTGACGAGTCGATTCAGGAGTCTCTGGCGGTACTCGGAAGAGCTACGGAGGTAAACAGGGTCTATATCTTCGTCAATCATACCGATCGGGAATCGGGGGAAATGTTTGCCAGTCATAAGTACGAATGGACTGACGGCTCAGTGAAGAGCGAAATCGGGAACACTGCGCTGCAGAATGTCCCTTACAGATGGGTTCTCAATAGATGGTACGAACTGCTCAACAATGGCAGAGAAGTAATGGGACTTGTGAAGGACTTTCCGCAGAGAGAGAGGGAGGATCTTGAACCCCAGGGGATAATCTCGCTTCTAGCAGTTCCGATAACCATAGACGGCCTCTTCTGGGGCTTCATAGGCTTCGATGACTGTCATTATCCAAAGCAATGGACATCGGCCGAAATCGATATCTTGAGAAACGCTTCGGGAATAATAGGCAAAACAATATCGCAGAGCCAGACTCAGGAACAGCTGCTAAGGGCTAAAGAGAAGCTCGAGAAACTGCATGAAGTAACTCTTGCAATGGAGAAGTCCTCAAGAGAAGAAGAAATATACAGCCTTGTTGCAGGTGCTACGAGAGAAGTCATCGACTCCCACTGGTTTACGCTCTGTATGTTTGAGAGAGATCACTTCAGAATCGTTATGACCTCGGGTTATGAACTCAACGGTATCGACAGAGTGCCGCCCCGGGGCATACTTATGGAGACGCTCAGAGGAGGAAGGAGCATCTACGCTCCCGATGTTAGAGAAGACCATAGGGCAATCCCGTCGGACAACGCTATAAGATCGGCCTTGAGTATTCCTCTGGGCGGGATTGGCGTCTTCCAGATAGTATCGAGAGTAAAGAACGCCTTCTCCAGCGAAGAGAGAAGCCTCTCGGAGCTGCTTATCTCACATGCCGGTGAGGCAATAAAAAGGATAAGATATGAGGAAGAGATTCGTTACATGAGTTACCACGATAAGCTCACCGGTCTCTACAACAGGCGATTTCTCGACGAGCAAATCGTTGATTTCGATAAGACCAGTTCTCAGGTTGGCGTCCTGATGATCGATCTGAATGGACTGAAGCTTGTAAACGACGCCTTCGGTCACGCCGTTGGAGATAAGCTGCTGGTCAGAGTGGCTTCGATACTTTCAGATAGTTCCGGTCCCGATCATCTGGTTTTCAGGATGGGGGGCGATGAGTTTGTCTCTTTAATACCCGGAGGAAGACCCGAAGATATAGGAGAAACGGTCAGGGAGATAAAGAGAAGAGTCGATTCTACAAATGATCTCCCGGTTCAGCTGAGTCTGGCGATTGGTTCCGCTATAAGGAGAGAGGGAACTCATGATCTGTCATTAACTATGCGGGAAGCCGAAGAGAGTATGTACAGGAACAAAATGCTCAAGCAGGGCAGCTTCAGAAGCAGTGTTCTAAAATCACTCGAGAGAACGCTTTTCGAAAAGAGTAACGAGACCGAGGAACATGGCAGAAGACTCGAGGAAATGGCGAGGGCCATTGCGAAGAAGCTTGGTCTCGTTGAAGCGAGATTAGACGAACTTTCGATACTGGCGAGACTCCATGACATAGGCAAGATCGCGCTCCCGGAGGACATAATAAAGAAGCCCGGCGGCCTGACACAGGATGAATGGAAGATAATGAAGACGCATCCGGAAATCGGGTTTAGAATAGCCGAATCGGTGCCTGAACTCGGGCCGGTTGCAGAGGGCATTCTGAGCCATCACGAACACTGGGACGGCAACGGTTATCCGAGAGGGCTTTCTGGAAAGAGAATACCGGTAATAGCGAGAATAATATCGATTGTTGATTCATATGATGTAATGCTAAATGGAAGGCCCTACAAACCGCCTATGACAATAGAAGAGATAGTAAAGGAATTCAAACAGTGCTCGGGGACGCAGTTCGACCCCGAGATTGTGGACGCCTTTCTAGAGATGATCGAAAGCCATAACGTCTAGCTACAAGCTTCCGGTTTTTCTGTGAGTTAATCACCGTTCTCTGAAACTCTTGCCGGTTTTGAGCAATGTCCCGGCAATCAGAGCCGTGGCAGGTATTGTGACTATTATGCCAATGCTCCCGCTCAATGCCCGGATAACTTCCGTAGCTATCAGATCAGTATTCAGGATCCGCACGATCGAAGTCTGGTATGCCATGAAAAGTATGAGCAGGGAAAGCGAACTCCCGGCGTATGCGAGAATAAGGGTGTTCGTCATCGTTCCCATAACGTCTCTACCGATTGTCATACCGGATCTGATCAACCTCTTCTGCTCGATATCCGGTTTGAGCGATTTCATTTCGTGCATAGCCGACGAGATAGACATGGCAACGTCCATAACGGCGCCGAGCGCCCCGATGATAATTCCGGAGAACAGCAGTCCTCTGAAGTCGAAATCGACTCTCTGGGGTATGTGCATCAACATAATCGCCTCTTCGCTGCTCATTCCCGTAAGATTGGCCGTGAAACCGGTAAGGTAGGCGAGCGAGCCCGCGGCTATCACTCCAATCAGTGTTCCTATTACTGCGGAAACTGATTTTGCGTTGATCCCGGATACTATGAAGAAAGTCGTTACCGTGATAATCGCTGCAGAGACGGTCGATATGGCGATAGGTGACCGGCCATCGAGTATTTGGGGTACCATGAACCTAATAACTATGAAGGCGGTTATACTCAAAGTGACAAAGGATTTCAGACCCGATCCTCTTCCAACCAGAAGCAAAAGAAGTATAAAGCCTGCAAATAGATAGAAGACGTATCTATCTCTCACGAAATCGGAGAGGTGAAATGTCAAATCTCCTCTGCGGTCAACATATAGAACAACTAGATCACCTTGCTTTGCCTTGATACTGAAGGCCGGATTGTCACTCAGCTGGTTATCGATGAAGACTTCCTCGCCCTTGAGCTCCCCGGTGAGAAGCTGCACCCTGAGAAGTTGAAAGCCTCTTCCGAAGACACCGCCCTCTTCAGAACTCTCGACTATATCGAGAACCCTTCCTCTCTCTGTGTTCTCATCGGTCTTATCAGTTCCGAGAATACTGGAGATCGCGTATCCGATAATCAAAAAAGCAACTAGCAAAAGTATAGAAAGACTCTTCTTCAACCCAGACCAACTCCGCTCTTTGTAATACTATAGACTAAAAGACAGGCTAATTGCCCGAGACTACATCTTCACTGTATTCTATCAGAGATCCTTCATCAAGGGTGAATGACCTGTCGGCGATCGTTTGAGCAGACACCCTGTGTGAAACCATTATGAAAGTTCTTTCGTCTCTTTCGTCTGATATTGACTTTAAGATGATCTTTTCATTGAGTGTATCGAGATTGCTCGTCGGCTCATCAAGAAGTACTATCGGAGCCTTCCGGATGAAGGCTCTTGCAAGTGCCAGCCTTTGCTGTTCTCCACCTGACAGTTTAGATCCAAGTTCACCGGTGCGCGTATCATATTTCTTCGGGAGTGACATGATGAATTCGTGAATTGAGGCTTTCTTAGCGGCCCTAACCACCTCTTCATGGGAGGCATCGGAGTTCCCTATTTTGATATTCTCTTCAAGAGTATCGTCAAATACAAATGTCTGCTGCTCGACCAGAGATAGCTCCGAGTGTACCTTCGACAGTCGAAGAGATTTTATGTCTCTGCCTTGAAGAAATATTGATCCTTCCTTAACATCCCAGAAACGCATAAGAAGTCTCAAAAGGGTGCTTTTTCCAGAACCGCTCTTGCCTGTAATGACTATTCTACAGCCCTTTTCGACTCTGAGACTAACGTCTTTCAAAGCATTACCTTCAGATCCTTGATAGCGGAATGCCACATTTCTGTACTCGACAGAGGCTACGGGTGCTTTTATTGTTTTCTCGAGACTGCAAACGCCGATGCTTTCTGTAATCTCAGGCTCTTCATCGATGAGGTCGAACACCCTTTTTGCAGAGGCTAGAGTCTGGGAAAGAGGTGATGACAGCGCACTTAGCGGTATCAAAGGAGCGAATGAACTAGATGCGGCAACGGTGACAACGACAATCAAAGCCGGATCCATCAAACCGAGATTGAATCGCCATAATGCAACAAGAAAAATCGTTACCGTGGCAGTAAGGATTAATAGATCCGAAAGCGCTCGAGTATTGCCTTCGAGTTTCGCCATTTTCTCCGCCGATTCTGCTAACTCGTCCTGTCTTCTATCGAGCTCCTCCAATCTTCTCTCTCCGTAATTCATAAGTGAGATTTCCTTCAGACCCTGAATACTATCCAGCAGATGCGAATTAGCGAGTGCTATGTTGTTTCTGTGAGATCTTCCACACTCTCTGACCTTCCGTCCGGAAAGGAATGGGAGGACAAAACCCACTAGCAACTGAAAGATAATTAGAATCATCGAATATCCTGGCCAGAAGAGACCAATGAACGAATTGATGATGGCTGGTGTGATAATTCCTATGGCAACCGGGGCTATTGTGTGGGCGAAGAATACTTCTATGTATTCAACATCAGATGTAATTGTAGATAGAATCTCTCCCGAACGTTTGTTAGCCATTTTCGCGGGGGCCAGCTTCCTCAGAGATGCGAATATCTCCTTTCTGATTATGGCCAGGATTCTGAAGGCAATATCGTGTCCGGAGTACTGCTCTAAGAAACGAAAAACACCCCTTGAAAGAGCAAATACAACGATCAGAAAAATTAAGGTCGTTTGTGAAACGGGAGAAGAAAAACCGGCATAAATAGCTATCAATAAAGCTCCCGCTATCATTATCCCTGCCGAGGCAAGATTTCCGACGACCCCCATAGATATTGAGAACATCATTTTTGCTAAGGCGGGCTTTGCAAAGCCGAGCAGTCTCAATATGAGTCTTGAAGAAGAATCAGACATAAATGCGATCGTCCCTTCCAAGTTTTTCATACCTCAACTGTTCTTCATACATTTTCGCGTATAGGCCACTTCTAGAAAGAAGCTCTCCATGACTCCCTTTATCTATAAGTCTCCCCTGTTCCAGGACCAGTATATTATCGGCTTCTTTTATGGCGTAGAGCCTGTGTGAGACTATAAGCACCGACTTTCTTTTGGACAGTTCATGAATCGCTTTCATGATGTGATTCTCACTTTCCACGTCAACGTTGGAGGTAACTTCGTCAAACACATAAACATCGGCATCCAGTAAAATGGACCTGGCTAGAGAAAGCCTCTGTCTCTGTCCACCGGACAGTCTTGATCCCCTCTCCCCCACTTGTGTATCGAGACCCTCTGGAAACTCCTTAAGAACACTCAGGAATCCAGACATATGAAGCGCTTCAAGCATTTCATCTTCACTGGCTTCTTTTCTCGACATCTGCAAGTTATACCTGACTGTGCCGGAGAACATGTATGAGTTCTGTGGTACTAGAGTTATCCTCCTTCTCAGGTCTTTCCTTTCTATGGTTCCAATATCGCAGCCACCGAAGATTATCTGCCCGGTCTGGGGTTGGTTAAACCCCAACAATAAGTTGGTCAGAGTGCTCTTCCCCGACCCGGACTTTCCTACAATCGCCGTGATACCCTTAATCGGCATGGAAAAACTTATATCCCTGAGAATAGGTCGTTGACTGTCGTACGAAAAAGATACATTCTTGAAGATGATCTCCGATGATAAGGGAGCAGAACTCACAGCTGCAGGTCTATCGATACGGGCATTTAGAAGTTCGAATATTCTATCGGCTGCAGCTACTCCATTCATTGCTGCATGAAAATAAGAACCAAGTATCCGCAGTGGAACAAAGAATTCCGATGAAAGCACTAGAACAATAACAGCCGCCGATATGCTTCTAGAACTCGTGGTCGGGAAGAGCACGGCTATCAGAATTCCCGCAGCGACCCCACCAAATGCAATCAGATCCATGACTGTGATTGAGCTAAGCTGGAGAGATAGAACCTTCATTGTCGAGTTTCGGAAAGTCCATGACTTCTCTTGCAGAAGGCCTTCTCTTTCAAAATCTCTGGAAAAGACTTTGAGAGTGGTTAGACCTTGAAGACTCTCCAGAAAGTATGCGCCGAGACGCTCATAGTCTTTCCAGAAGTTCCTCATCTGTTTTCTTGCTCTTCTCATTACTGCCACAATCGACAAGGGGATTATCGGAACGCAGAAGAACATGGCCATGGCTGCCATTTGACTATACCTTGATATTACAGCAAAGAGCAGTACGGGTGCGAACAGAGAGTAAAACAGCTGAGGCAGAAACCTGCTGAAGTAGACTTCGAGAGCTTCAACGCCTTCAACTGAAGCAGCTACAATCGAAGAAGTCCCCGCGGAACGTGTGGAATCCATCTCGAGCTCAAGCAGTTTCCTGTAGATCGATCCTCTGAGAGAGGATTTTATCCCCGATGAACATAGATAGGAGAGGTTTCCCTTGATTCTTATAAACAGATAACGCAATAAGATAGCTGCCAGTATAACCATAAGACCAGTTGTGACATCCACAATTGAAACACTCTCTAAGATTGACTTTTCAATAAGTCCTGCAACAGTTATCACAATGATGATATTCGAGACCAACGAAACGAACTCCGTAAGCACACATAGAGCTATCCATTTTCTTGAACCATGCGCGAGTCTTATCAGTTTACTATTTAGCATCTCCTTGATAGCTCTCTTTCCTCAGTGGCTCTTATGGTTTTGATTTTGATAAACACAATAGTTTTTGTAACAGCGAGAGCGACTATGACGATTCTAAGAACAGGATTCTCCAGCAGGACAAAGACCAGCGTAAGCACACCAAGAACCGGTAGAAGTATGGAGAGCTTGGCTCGGACTGTCATACCCTTTCGTTTTATCATGGGTGCGACCCTCTTTTTGTACAGGCTGGTATTCAAGAGCCATTTATGAAGCCTATCTGAGCCCTTCATGAAGCAGAGAAGGGCGAGGAAAACAAAAGGAGTAGTAGGCAGCACCGGTAAGATGACTCCTATGAAGCCTATGAAAAGAAATATGGAACCGAGGACTACCAGTGCCACCTTTGTGACAAGACTCTTCCGGGATTTCCCCTTTTCCCTGAAGGTCCTCATCCCGTGAAGAACCTGCCGATCTGAAAGATTGCGGTAGATACAACAAAGGCAAGCCCCGTCGTATATGCCATTGTGAAGAAGGCCCACTTCGCCCCGGCCTCACGCCAGATTGTTCCAAAGACCGCAACGCACGGCATGTACAGGAGCGTGAATATCATGAAGGCGTATGCGGAGAGAGGTGTGAAGAACTCGCTGAGGCCGGCTTCAAGTCGGCCATCTCCAAGCAGTGTCGCGAATGAACCTACCACAACTTCCTTGGCGAGTCCTCCCATCAGAAGGGCAACACCGGTCTCCCATTGATCGAACCCCATCGGTCTGATCAAAGGAGTCAAGGCGGAACCTATCATTCCGGCATAGCTCTCATGGCTTGCGTACTCCACCCCGGCAGGAAGGGCCGCAAGAGCCCAGACGAGAATGATAACCAGGAATATTATGGTTCCTGCACGTTTAAGAAATACCATTGCCTTCTGTCCGGAGTATCTGAGTAGCTCTCTCGGGTTAGGTACTCTGTATGGCGGAAGCTCCATGACAAATGGAGAACTCTCGCCCTTCAGGATGGTGCTTTTGAAGAGCCTGCTCATTAGAATAGCAACAGCGATCCCTATTATATATATGCTGAATATAATCGTTCCCTGATTCTTCGAAAAGAAGACCGCCGTAAGAGTCAGGTATATCGGTAGCCTGGCGCTGCAGGACATA